>JAHDWY010000109.1:2641-9845 GCA_023384315.1 Candidatus Hydrogenedentota bacterium
CATCCGCCAAGGCCGGTTGGTCGTGTGCGACGTGGTGTGGGCCGAAGTGGCTGCCCTCTTCTCATCCCGGCAAACGCTCCACGAGCACATGGAGACTCTGGGGATCAGCTTTTTTCCCATGACTCAAGATGCGGCGTCATTGGCGGGCGAACTGTGGAGTAAGTATCGCGCTCGCGGGGGGGACCGCAAGCGCGTAATCGCGGACTTCCTCGTCGCGGCGCACGCGAAGGTACAGTGCGACCGGCTGCTCACGCGCGACCGCGGATTTCGGCGTGACTACTTCGGGGATATCGCGATCATTGACCCTATGGCCGACGCGGAAGATGCGCCTTCGTGAGTAGACCACGCATCGTCGAGTTGGTGGTGGTGACGGTCCTGTTGCCGGTCGTGATTGTGCCCCTTTATTACCGGCATTGGCACCAGAAGCATATTCGCGCGGCGGAGGAACATCAGTACGTCGCGCAGGCCTTGTTGGACTACAAATCCCAACACGGTGTGCTGCCACCGAATCTCGAAGATTTAGTGCCGGATTTTCTCCCGAAGAAGCCCTTCATCGACTACAGTCCGGGCAACGGAACCGACGGGTACTTCATAATTCGAACCGGACCCGGCTTCTGGGGGCCTGATCTTGCTTATGTGATTTACCGATTCGGCGGAGACGAGCCGGGGTGGTCAACTTCCGGCTTCTGGGATTCCGGTCCCCTTCCTGTGCCAGCGATTACATCGCCATCTCCAAAATTGTAAGTATCTATCCCGCAGAACCTTCCACGTTCCGCTCATGTCTGGGAGCGGCAATTTCGTTGCGACTATATTGACACTGTTAAATTATGGCGATATAATTTGGCTGTCAAAGGAGTGAACCATGACGCGCCAAGAAGAGCACGAGTTCAAGTTGGCCGAGCTGGCGGAGCGGTCAGGTGTTCCGGCCCGCACGATTCGCCTGTACATCGCCAAGGGATTGGTGCCCCCGCCCCTTCGTGCGGGCCGCGACGCCGCGTATGGGCAGGACCATCTGGATGCGCTACACCGGATTCGGGAAGGACAGCGGGCAGGCCTGACCCTGAATCGTATGCGGCACGAACTTGCCGCCGAACCCGCGCGCTCGTCCTCGAACCTGCCGGAGCCGGAGTGTTGGTGGGACTACCCGATCGCGCGGGACGTGCGCGTGAACATTCGCGGTGACGCGTCGGGAATGCGGCTGAAGAAGATTCGAGAAGTGTTGTCGTTGCTGCACGAGCACTTGGGGAGCGACGACTCCGACATCATAGAGGAGCCGATGCCATGACAGAAACTGAGGAAGCGTTGGGGTTCGGACCCCGGAAGAACAATGGTGAACCGGTGCGGCTTGCCATGCAGGAACTGCATCTGTCGGGCAAGGTTCTGCCGGTAGGCGCGCGCCTGATGTTGCAGCACGTCTTCGTGTCCGGCGAGCTGGATCCGATAGAGGTCGTCTATGCATTTGCGTTGCCGCGGGATGCGGCGTTACGTCAGTTTCACGTGACCGGAGAAGGATTTCGCGTGCGGTCGGAACTGAAGCCGGTGGAAGAGGCCGAGAAGGCCTACGAAGACGGCATCGAGGCGGGAAGCCTGTCGACGCTCGCGAAGATACATCAGGACGGTGTCGTCAACTTGGCCGTGGGCAATATTCGTCCCGGCGAGACTGTGGCGGTGCAGCTTGAACTGGTGGCCGGTGTGAACGCGAGGGACGACGGATACCGCTTTCGATTTCCGTTTGCGCTCGCGCCGGGATATCACCCGAAGGCGCGTATGGTCGAGACGCAACCGGGCACAGGCGAAATCGAACTTCCGGAAGAGTTCGGCGACGTGATTTTGCCCGCATGGACCGCCGAAATGGAAGGCCTCCACCACGTTTCCTTCGACCTCGAAATACCGATGATGTCCAGCCTGGAAGTCTCCTCCCCGTCGCACCCTATAAGCGTGCGGCGATTGAACGGTGAGAGCGACCGAGTCACATTGGCGACGGAGGGCGACGTGCCCAACCGCGACCTCGTCTTGGATGTGCGTACGGAAACGTCGGAAGCGATGTCCTTCGCTGGGACTGACGGTGGCGGGCGGACGAATTTCATCACGCTCATGCCATCCGCACTCTTCGGCGAACGCAGAGAAGAACCCCGGCGCGTCGTATTCGTCATCGACCGATCCGGGTCGATGGATGGAGCGCCCATGCGCCAAGCCCTGGCGGCCGTGAACGCCTGCCTGGGCGCGCTCACACCGGAAGACCGCTTCGGGATTGTGGCCTTCGACGACAAGGTGGAATCCACCGGGTCCTCGTTACTGGCCGGTGATGCGAAAGGACGCGAGATCGCGCAAGGGTTTCTGCCGACGGTTCACGCGCGGGGCGGTACGGAACTGGCCGCGGGCATCGAAGCCGCGGCGAAGATAATCTGGCCCGAGCAGGACGCAGACATCCTGCTCGTTACCGATGGTCAGGTTATGGGGATCGATCCGATTCTCTTTCGTGCCCGAAGGGCCGGACTACGCGTACATTGCCTTGGCATCGGCAGCGCCAGTCAGGACCGCTTTTTGACACAGTTGGCCCGGGAGACGGGCGGGACAAGTCAGTTCCTTACACCGCGGGAGCGCGTGGACATGGCGGCCGTGGAACTCTTCTCAACCATGGGAAGACCGATGGCCAGCGGCGTGGCGTACGAGGTGCAAGGCGCCGAGGACGCACAGCTCGCACTGCGGCCTTCCGGGACAGTCCATGCAGGTAATCCCGCCATCGTGTACGGCTCGTATCAATCCGGTACAACGCCGACGCTTTGCGCCACGTGGAACTCTGGCTCGCTCACCATTCCGTTGTCGTCGGTCCGGTGCGACCTCGGTGAAACGGTGAAATTGGTTCAGGGTGCGCGGCTGATTACGGACGCCGACGCACGGTTCGGCCAGTCCTCGAGCGGCGGGATTCTGGGACGGAGAATGCGCACCCGCGAGGAACAGCATTTGGAGAAGCTAAGCCGGGAGTACGGCCTCGCGAGCCGCCGGATGGCGCTCGTAGCGGTTGTCGAGCGTCCGGGTGATACAAGCGGGCAACTACCCGCGACGCAGGTGGTCCCCGTCGGCATGCCGGAGGGTACTTCGTACGGATCGTATTTCCCGAGTTCCGTCTCCAGCTTCGCCTCGGCCAGCGCGCTGCGTTCTCATGGGAGCGGTTTGTTCACGGTGGGCAGCGCTTCGAGCGTGTCCAGTTTCTCTTCCCCCCACGCTTCCGAAGCCATGGAAGCATTTGACGAACCAACAGCCGACGATAGATTGGTGGCACTGGCCGGCGCGATCGCGCCCGATGGCGGCATGCCGGGCCGAACACCGGATCAGCGGGTTCTCGCAACCGTGTTAGCGCTGACGCTATTCGTTCTGAATGGCCATACGGCGGCTCGAGGGATATTCGCGCCGCATGTTCGGCGGCTTCTACTGTTTCTCAGGGCCAGGGACAGCGCACAACAGAACCGTGAACAAACGGAGATCATCGAGCGCGTTGTGGACGCCGCGAAAGGTGGCAGCGCACTGGCAGGGTCATCCGACTCAATACTCGAGGAATGGGACGGGAAATCCGATCCGGACCCGTCAATGTGGAAGCGAATGCGGGAGGTTCTTTGAGAAGTTACGGCTGCTCGATGATTGTGTCTTGCCCGCGGATCCGGCGGGAGGCGTTGCGAAAGACGTCGCGGACGCGGCCGATCTGGCGGCGGACGAGGCGGTAGAGTTTCGGGAGTATCCAGAGGGCCGCGAGCACGAAGATGAGCACGATGCAGAACAGGATCACCGGGTGAGAGAACAGCAGCCATGCGCCGATAAAGGTGATGGCGTCTTCGGTGAGGCTGAGCAGGGTGTTGGTGAAGGGTTCGGGGCTGTGGTTCGCGACGACGCGGGTGCCTGCCTTGGTGGAATGGCTGAGAAGCGCCACGCTTCCGCAGAGGATGACGAGGCCGACTTCGACGGCGGGCGGCAGGTCCGTCACGCCGGCCGCGAGAATGACCACGGCGCCGATAGGCCGGATGAAGGTGTGGAAGGAGTCCCACACGCTGTCGACCCAGGGGATTTTGTCCGCGAAGAATTCCGCAACGAAGGCGATACCCGCCGGAATGAGGACGTAAGGATGGCCAAGGACCGCCAGCTCCTGCAAGTACGCCGGCGGCGTGAACAGGTTGAACCGCAGGGCAAGCCCGATCGCCAGAATCGTGGCGTAAAGATTGATGCCCGAGATGAATCCCAAGCCCATGACGGCGCCCAGCAGTGCGACGATGTCCATTGCGGATGATTCCTTCGTGACAACCTGCGAAACCGAGAATAGCGGAATACCCTATAGAGGACAACTCAGGTGACTCTTCCTTCGTCCGTCACGGTGCCTGGGGATGAGCGGTGTGCCGAGTCCGATCGGTGTGCCGGGGCAGCATTGCCCATCTCGCCTACTCTTCGGCTCGTCGGAAATCCCGTTTTATGTGTTATCATGGAGTAGGAAACACCCACAAGTCGAAGGCAAGCTGGGACAGGGGCCTCAGAAAAACTGCTGGAGGTGGAGCCATGATCTACTCACGTCTCGCATTTTGTGCCGTAGGTTGCGCGCTGGCCGCAATCGTTATGTCCGGTTGCCAGACCGTCCGTGTCCGAACCTTTGAGATGTCGAGGGTAGCGCCGCATCCAGGCGAGGTCCTTAAGGTTGACCACATCATGATCCTGGCGGATGTCACCGGGTCGACCAGTGAACGCAATGTATTTCGCCAGGAGAAGAGTCTGCTTAAAGCCTTTGTCGCGGCGATGCCGGACCTGAACTACCAGATGGGCTTCCGGTCTTTCGCGGGCGGCTCCCAGGAGGACTGGATGTATGTGCCGCTGCAGACGGGCACCCTGGAGGACCTGGGCGGGGCGGCAGCCGGCCTGCGATACCTCGGCGGAACGACCCCGTTGCATGAGGGCGTTCGTGTTACGGGGAGCGAGTTTGAAGGACGGGACGGGCACGCCGCGTTGCTGGTGTTCTCCGACGGCCGGACGCATCCGCACGAGCGCGTGTTGAAGGCGTGTGAGGAAGTGGCGTACGGGCACATGGGCGAGCTGTGCATTTACACGGTGAATGTGGGCTACAGCAAGTCGGGTAAGGCGCTGCTCGAGAAGATGGCCACAGTGACGGGTTGCGGCCATGCCTGGCAGGCTTCCGAAGTGAGCACGCCCGAAGGTATGGAGGCGATGGTGCGGGAGATATTCTTCGCCCCCGGTCCGGAGCCTGAAGAACGCACCATGGTGCTGCCGAGCGAGGTGTTGTTCGACCTGGACAAGGCCGTGCTGAAACCGGAAGGCAAAGCCGCGGTGGATCGGGCCGTTGCGGAGTTCCGAAAACAGAACCTCGATTATGTCGTAATCGAAGGGCACACCTGTGACCTTGGGTCCGCAGCGTACAACATGGATTTAAGCCAGCGTCGGGCGAATGCCGTGCGGTCGTACATGATAGAGCAGGGCGTCGATGGCGGTCTCATCACAACAGAAGCCTACGGTGAGTCCCGTCCGGCGGTTCCAAATTCCGGGGAACCCAACCGGAAACTGAACCGCCGCGCGGTAATCCGGTACAAGTTCGTCGATTGATCGAGGAACGTTGGACCGGCATATCAATACAGGTTGCGTGTGACCACACGTCAACTTCGACAATTCCTCGGCCGTGGGGAGAGTCAAAGGGATTCCCCACGGCCGCGATCATGCATTCGCGCTTCTCTGGCCGGGGAGAGCCGGAGGCTGTCGCGCGCTGTGTGACTATGCGAGGATGTTTGCACCGGTTCGATGGTAGTGGGAACTGGGTCGAAACAACTTTTGGAGGTTGCGAAATGAACTCCGTTCAACGCGTTGTGTATGCAACCTGCAGTGCTGTGACCGCGGTCATTCTGGCCGGGTGCCAGACGGTGACCACGCAAGTGCAACCGTTCGAGATGACGCGCGTTGTGCCCGAACCGGGTGAGGTCCTCAAAGTCGACCACGTGCTGATCCTGGCGGATGTGACGGGGTCGACGGACGAGAATGAGGTCTTCCAACAGGAAAAGGCGTTGTTGGAAGCGTTTGTCGCGGCGATGCCGGATATGGATTACCAGATGGGATTCTATTCATTCGCAGGGAGTTCTCAAGCGGACTGGACGCAGGTGTCGCTGGATGAGGGCAACTTGGGAGTTCTCGGCGATTGCGCGGCGAACTTGACCTATCTCGGCGGTCTGACGCCCCTGAACGAAGCGGTGCTGGCGACCCGGAGCGAATTTGAAGCCCACGACGGCAACGCTGCGTTGATCGTGTTCTCCGACGGACGCACCCATCCTCACGAACGGGTGATCGAGGCCTGTGAGGCCGCGGCGTATCCGCACATCGGGCCGCTGTGCGTTTACACCGTGAACGTCGGGTACAGCAAGTCGGGCCGGCGCCTCCTAAAGAAGATGGCGAAGTCGACGAGCTGCGGCCAAGCCTGGCAGGCGGCGGAGGTGAGTTCGCCTGAGGGCATGGAGGCCATGGTCCGGGAGATATTTTTCGAGGAGGTTGAGATTCCGGCACCGCCAATACACGCGGACTATCGCATTTTGATAAACAGTGTGCTCTTCGACTCTGACAAAGCCGTGCTCAAGCCGGAAGGGAAGGCTGAACTAGACAAAGTAGTTAGGGAAATGAAAGAACGCCCTTCTGACACGGTGGTCTTGCATGGCCACACGTGTGACCTTGGGAGTGCGGAACGCAATATGAAGCTGGGCGAACGCCGAGCGGAGGCCGCCAAAGCCTATCTCGTTGAGCAGGGAATCGACGGCAGTCGAGTCACCACGATGTCTCATGGAGAATCGCAGCCGGCCGTGCCGAATGACAGTCCTGCGGACCGCAAGCTGAATCGTCGCGTGGAGATCGAGTACGTCTACGGGAACTAGGCAGGCCGCCTGCTGCTTATCCTGCTGCTGCCACGAACTCGACCCGAGACTCGTGTCGCACCTGTAGCGGCGACTTGGCATTGTCGGTATCGGTATCGAAATCGGGTTCGGAAGATTCTCCGATACCGATAGCGATACCGACAAAAAATGAGGACAGCCGTGGAGAGGGGCATTTGGCGACCTCTCCACGGCTGTTGGGCAGGAGGAACGCTCTCTCTTACTGTTCGTCGGCGGTGGGGCCGTAGACTTGCGGTAGGGGGACATCCAGCAGGCGCAGGTAGACGCCGAGCTGGGCGCGGTGG
>JAHDWY010000110.1 GCA_023384315.1 Candidatus Hydrogenedentota bacterium
GCCGTTCCTTAGAGGTTCCCGAAATGAAACGCTGTCTATTACGGGCAAGTTCCGCGTTGTGGATCTGCCTTATTCTGTGCGCGGTGAATGGTTGCGCGATGACTGGCGGATCTGTCGAGTTGGGCACGACTTTGCCAGACTCGGGTTTCAGCGGCGGCTGGCATGCAACCGAACCGGCCGCAATCTTCGACACGGAAACCATCTTCAAGCACATCAACGGGGAGGCGGAACTATTCTTCCCGTACGGTTTCAAGCAGGCAGCGTACGCTTCCTATGAGAACCAACAGTTTCCGGACGCAACCATCGAAGCGGACGTCTACGAAATGGGTTCCCCGCTGGATGCCTTCGGCATCTACTCCAATTTCCGCTATCCCGGAGCGGAATTCATTGACCTCGGTTGCGAAGGGGTTCTCAGCGACCAACAGTTGATGTTTTACGTAGACGTCTACTTCGTGAAGCTGACCACCCTGGGCACGATCGCCAACCCGCGAGATGTGCTTCGTGCCTGCGCGGAAGTAATTCGAAACCGTCTTCCGAAGTCGAATGCGGCTCCTCCGGAGCTTGCGCTCGTCGCGGTCGAAGGTGTCGTCCCACAAACGGAGACGTACATCGCGGACAGCCTGCTCGGATACGAATTCTTCCCGCGCGGCCTGCTGGCGAACGCCGCCTCCGGCGACGCCTCGTTTCGCATATTCGTCGTGATCTTTGACGATGAGACCGCGGCCCGCAAAGGCCTGGAAGCCTACTTCGAGTTCTTGGAGAACAACGGCGCGGCCGTGAAGAAAGAGGATACTGGCCCAACTCCGCGCACGATCGCGGTGGACCCGTTGTACAAGAACGTCGTCGCCGCCCAGGCCGGCGCCTATACGTTCGGGGCGGTTGGAATCTCGGACCCGGCAAACGTTCCGCTCGCCTTTGAGGAACTGTCACGACAATTAACGAAGAAACAACGGTAGCTTCACCTCAGCCCATCGCCCAGTGTTCGCAGAACGGCGGCAAGCTTCGTCGGTCCTCCCTGTGACTCTGCTCGCGATTACTCTCCCGCGCCAGTGTTCGTCACGAAGGGCACGTTCTTCCACGTTACCGGTTGGATCGGGTACCCGATGAGACGAAAACTTTGAATGCTCTGCTTCGAGATGGGTTCGGGAAATCCGAATTTCCACGTGTACTCATGGTCGTGTCTAAGATCGTCCAAGTGAGGATCGGCGTAGGGCTCTATCGGATTGCCTTCCTGGTCTATCGCCACCACCCGGAAGTTGACCAGCGGTCCGCCTGATGAAAACGTCAGCGTGACTTCCGGCCTTTCCTCGTGGGGGATTTCGTCGGCCGGCGTTGTACCGGGAAGCTTGCGGACCGTCGCCGTGAACTTCCACTCCTCCATCTCAATTGCAGACGACCCGGCGTCTATGGGGATGTCCGCGTAGGTGTCGAGGGGTGGGCCGTAGGAAACAGTGGCCGTCACGTTCACGAGATCCGGCAACTCGAGCGCCTGCTCGCTGCGAATTTGCATAATCTGGACCCGGTCTTCTGCCCTAGTGCCGACGGGTCCGCCTACCGTTAGTACCGCGCTCGACGAGAGATTCCCTCGGTCCAGCTTGGCGTCAAGGAGTTCATACTCGCGCAAGGTCTGGTCCTCGGGACGGAGGCGAAAGACCAAGCCGATATTGGTTCCGTTTTCAGTCGCGCCAAAACGCCGCTCACGAAGATCCTCCCAATGCGTGCGAATGGCGTTTTCGACCCTTTGGCCCCACGCATCGGGCTCCACCCCACGACCATCCGCTGCGATCAAGGCAGGCTCTTCACCGACCACCCCCAGAAGCTCAACCTGTAAGCCTGGCACTTCTGCGGCTGGTTCTTCGCCTGCGAGACCGGTGTCAATGGACGGGAGGACCCAATCGGGTTTGGCCGTTGCAACCCGGTCCTCGATTCGGCCGTCGCTCGTGGGACGCGACTCGGATTCGCTCAGGTCATCTTCCGCCGGTCGAGCGTGCACCAGTTTCAAGCTACCCAGCGTGACGAACAGACCGGCGGCGACCAGCAGGCTCGCCGCAACCCAGCGACGGGCGAGGGGTTTGGCGCTGACGCCGCGTTGGATCTTCCGGAGACGTTGGACGATCTCGGCGCTGCGGAGCATGGGAACGCTGCCTCGGACGGGCTTCGCATCAAGCAAGGCCAGGGCTTCGCGGGCGAGCGTTTTCAAGTAGATTTCCGGGCTACCGAGGTACGCAGCCGCAACGCTATCGCACACGTCTTCGCAAGCGGCGTTATGGGCGGAGCGCATGCGCCACGTGAGCGGATGAAACCAGAGCAGCGACGCCGTCAACTGGGCAATGGCCATCCAAAGGGGATCTCGCGTCTTCACGTGGGCCAGTTCATGGGCCAAGATCGCTTTGAGTTGTGTTGCGTCCGATTCATCGAGGCATCGCGCGGGAAGCACGATCACGGGACGCCGTACCCCGGTAAGAAACGGGGAACCCGGTTCTTCCACGATACGGACGTCGAATCGCTCCGCCACGCCGAGTTCGTTCGCAACTCGTTCGGCGAGAGAGCGCACGTCATTGGACGCCACCGTCGATCGCGCTACGGTAATGTGGACGCGCCGCCATGCGCGCGCGGCACCTGACAAGAGCAGCGAGGATACCAAGACCCAGACTACCCCCAGAATGTCTCTGAAATGGCCCGCAATCCACGCGCTGAGGGCGAAAGGCGGCGGTGCGGACTCGATGGGATGTGAATCGGCGGCGCGGAGCGGAGCTTCCACCGGCGCGAACTGTTCCATTGGCAGTGCGAGCGGTTTTGTCATGACCGGCGCAGCTCGGGGTGGCGGCGCGGTCTCTTCCACGAGGGCTACCTCCAGCCGGGGCAATGCCCACTCCGCGGCGGGCAACACGGCCAATCCCACCAAGGTCGCGCGCCACAGGAGCACGCGCCAGCGCGGGTTGCGTCCGCGCAACGCCGCGTGAACTATCCACGCGCAGGCGAGCAGGACCGTCGCTTTCAGCAGCACGGCGGGTCCGTAGGACAACCCAATCAACATCGCGGCCCAGTCGAACATAGCGGTCACCTCTTACGGCGTTTACTCGCGGCGGGATTGGAATCTACTTGCGCGATCCGCCGGAGTTCCGCTAACTCCTGCGGCGTGAGTTTCTCGGTCTTGATGAGTTGGGCGATGAGGTCCGTGGTCGAACCGCCGGAAAACACATGCGCCATCTGGCGCGCCATCCGCAACATGACGCCCTCGCGCGACTTCTTCGCCTTGTAGTAGTAGGCCTTGCCCATTCGACGCCGGGCCACGAGGTCTTTGCCCATCAGGACGCGCAATACCGACCGCAGCGTGCCGTTGTCGATGGGCCACGAGAACGCCGCCTCGATCTCCGGCGGCTTCTGCTCGCCGTCCTCCCACAGGATTCGCAAGACTTCGAGTTCGTTCGGATTCAGCGCGTCCATGGCGTTGTTCCCTTTTTATTCTGTGAGTATTTCACAGAAGTCCGGCGATGTCAAGTTTTGCTGTGAACAATTCACAATTTGGCGGTTGGCGCAACAGTGGATTCCCGCTTTCGCGGGAATGACGGGAGACCGGTTATCCATACCGAACTCATTGGCGGCTACACGAGCTTCTCCCCCAACCACTCGAAGGCCTTGTCCTGCATGGTCGCGTTGAACTCGTGAGGACCGTCGAAGTACACGGAGCTGTAATTCTGCGGCACGCCGGCTTTCTCAAAGATGCGTTCGAGTTTGGACGTGGCGGCGCGGGCGGCGTCCAGGGGGTAGAGTTGATCCTGGAGACCATTGATGGTCATGAGGTGGCCGGGGACGTGGAGGCCGCCCACGTCGGGCCAGTCCAGGTCGTTGTAGAGGCCGGGGACAAGTTTGGTGAATCCGATGCCGTTGCGGACGTTGTTACGGACCATGGGCTGGTACTCGGCCATCCAGCATACGGCGACGGACGCGCGCACGTGCGGATGAATGGCGCCGAGAAAGATGGACCGGACGGACCCCAGGCTGAGTCCGCAGCAGCCGACGCGCTCGGGGTCGACTTCCGTGCGCGTGAGCAGGTAATCCGTCACGCGCTGGTCGTCCCACACGTTGATGCCGGACCAGGTGGCGCCGCAGGCGAGTGCCGTGCGACTCATCAATTCCTCGTGCGCCCAGGAACGGGCGTTGAATGCGTTCACGTCGTCCTGCGTCACGTCGAGCGTTCGGTTCCTGATCCGCGCCGGATCGTCCTCCAGATACATGGCGCGATCGCCCCAGTGAAGCATGTCGGAGACGATCACCACGAACCCGCGCGTGGCCAGTTCGTCTGCAATGCTGCGGCCGCTGTAGTACGTTTCCTTGAAGGCGGTGAGGGCGGGGTTCTCGGGTTCAACGCCGACAACCTTCTCCTTTCCCCAGAAGTAAAACCCGCCATGATCGTGCAGACAAACGATGGCTGGCGCGGGTTTCGGCGCGTCTTTGGGTATCAGTACGTACACCGGCAACCGGATATCGGGCGTCGTGTTAATGAGCAAGCGTTCCCGGATGAAGTCGCCGCGGTCGACCGTTTCCACCAACTCGGGATTCGGGTTGCATGGGGCAGGCTGGTAATGAAAATCTGCCAAGAGCGTGGCCCTCGCCTCTTCGGCCCACGCGACGGGATCGGAATAGCGATCCTCCAGAAAGCTCATGGACGGCTTGCAACGGCCCGATAGCTTCTCGAACAGCGGCCAATGGCTTCCCAGATCGGGATAGGGACTGGACTGCGTGGCCGGCAACTTCGACGGCGTTGCTGCGTGTACCGTGTCGCCCGCCGCAACGGTGAGGGCCGTTCCCGCGGCGGACCGAGTGATGAACTCCCGTCTGGTCATGTTTACCTCTCCTCCTCGAATACAGGCCCGTTACGCACCTGTGTGGACGCATGCAGACGTGGTCATCACGTCGCGGCAAGTGTACCGCAGGGACCGGGCGTGCAGCCACGAACGCCGGCGTATCGGCTGGCTCGAAATCGGGGTCCTGGGGTAAGATGATGACCGTCAGGTTGTGAGTCTGAAGAGCGGGGCGATACGCCGCGCCGCGCGCGGACTCTATCGAGTGGGGAGCGAGCCATGGCATCACCGTCCGACCTCTACTTGCGGATCTTCGAGAGCTTGCATGATCCGATGATTCTGCTCGACCCGGCCGGGAATGTGGTGCACCGGAATCTTGCGGCGACAACGTTGTTTGCCGAAACTCCGGAAACGAATGACCGGGCCGGAGCGGATGACGCCAACCGGCACCTGCCCACCTGGCTGGACGAAACCCTGCGAAGCCTGATGTCGGGAATCCGCAGAATGGCGGACGAGTACAAATCCGTCAAGACCCGCACTGGCACCCGGCATTTCGAGATCGAGCTGGAGCGGATCGTGGATGACCGGGGCAACTTGCAGGGTATGGCAGTCATTCTCCACGACATCACGGAGTTGAAGGAAGCGGAGAACGCGGTTCGGTATCGTAGTGAGTTCGGCCGGATTGTTTCCGAAATTTCGTCCCGGTTCGTGGGTGTGTTCCTGGAAGAATACGACGCCGTGTTGGAGGAATCCTTGCGCGGCGTCGGACAGTTCCTGGAGGCCGACACGGCCTATGTATTTCAGTTCACGAATTCCGGGGCTCGACTCTCCATGACCCATCTGTGGGATTCGGGCGAGTTCGACGGCCCGATGGAGCGCATCTCCGACCTGGATGCTGCCGCGCTGCCATGGTGGCTTGAACGGCTGCAGCACGCGGAAGTTGTGGCCCTTTCATCGCTTGCCGAGTTGCCGGCTGAGGCCGCGGCGGAGCGTGCTCTACTGGAATCGCAGGGGGTCCATTCTCTCGTTCACGTCCCCCTGCATTACAAAGGCGAGGTGCTGGGATTCATGGGCCTGGGCTCGGAAGTCCAGGGGCGAACGTGGACGCAGGACGAAATCAATTTGCTCAAGATCGTAGCCCAGGTCTTTACCAACGCGCTGCAACACAAGCGCGCGGAGGAAACGCTGGGATACGAGCGAAACCTGCTTCGCACCGTGGTCGACAACCTGCCGGATTACATCTACGCGAAGGATGCCAGCAGCCGCTTTGTCTTGAACAATCGCGCACACACTCGCTTGCTGCGCGCGAACGCGCCCGAAGAGGTCTTCGGCAAGACGGACTACGACATCTTTCCGCGAGGCTTGGCAGACCAGTACTTTGCGGATGAGCAACAGGTGATTGAATCGGGACAAGCCCTGGTCAATCGCGAGGAGTCCGTGCTCACGGAGGACGGCACGCCGCGCTGGTTGTTGACTACCAAAGTACCTTGGTTTGACAAGGAGGGAAAGCCCCAAGGCATTGTCGGAATGAGCCGGGATATTACGCAGCGCAAGGAGCTGGCCCAGGCGCTGGAGTCGCACGCCCAGTTGTTGGAGCAGGCCAACGAGGAATTGCGGCTGCGCAATCAGGAACTGGACGAATTCACCTATATTGCCAGTCATGACTTGCAGGAACCTCTGCGCAAGCTCATCGCGTTTAGCGACGTCCTCCAAGAAGACATGAAGGCGGGCGACCAAGAAGAAGTGAAACGGGACCTGGGAATCATCGCCTCCGCAGCGCAACGCATGCAGACCTTGGTCAAGGACTTGCTGGCCCTCTCGCGATCCGGAAGGCAGAGCATGTCCTGGGAATCCGTTGACCTGTCAGACTGCGTGGCTCTCGTGCTGGATACCCTGGAAGTCCGCATTCGCGAGGAAGGGGCCGCCGTCGAGCAGGATGATCTACCGCCGGTGATGGGCGATCGGACCCTCCTGGCCCAGTTGTATCAGAATCTTGTTGGCAATGCGTTGAAGTTCCACGGAGATAAGAGACCGGTCATCCGGTTGACTGCGGAAGAGACACCGGACGGGTGGATATTGGGGGTATCCGATAACGGCATCGGGATCAAGAAGGAATACGCCGAGCAGATTTTTGCGCCCTTCAAACGGCTCCACGGAAGAAGCGAATATGAGGGTACTGGCATTGGCCTCGCGATCTGCCGTAAGATTGTGGAACGGCATGGTGGTAAGATCTGGGTTGAGTCGGCTCCCGGCGAGGGGGCCCACTTCAAGTTTACCCTGGATACCGAGGAGGGAGCGGCAGGCAGATGACTGCGCAAAGGATGAAACCGGCGGTCATTCTGCTCGTGGAAGACGATCCGGATGACCAGGAGTTGACCAAGCGGGCGCTTCGGAGCAGTAAACTCCTGAATACCCTCAAGATCGTCAGCGACGGCGAGGAAGCGCTGGACTACCTGTATCAGCGCGGCAATTACGCGAACCCCGACGAGGCCCCGCGCCCGGAGCTGATCTTGCTTGATTTGAACATGCCCAAGCTCGATGGGCGGGCCGTGCTGACACGGATCAAGGAAGATGAAAACCTGCGCAGCATTCCGGTCGTTATTTTGACCACGTCATCGCGGGAAGAAGACGTGGCGCGGAGTTATCATCTGGGTGTGAATTCGTACATCACGAAGCCCGTGCGCATGGAAGGTTTCATCCGGGCCATTCAGGATCTGGAGCATTACTGGTTCGACCTGGTGGTACTGCCGTCCTGAGCCGCTTGCGGCTCCACCGGCAGCGAGAAGAAAAACGTCGAACCGCCTTCTCCACGGGAATCCACCCAGATATGACCGCCGTGATACTCCACGATCTTGCGGCACAGGGCCAAGCCGATCCCCACGCCCCGAGCTGCCTGACCGTGACTGCCGCGCGCGAACATGAGAAAGATCTCGTCTGCGTCCTCTTCAGAAACACCCAAACCGTTGTCGTGGATTTCGCAAAACCACTGGTCGCCCTTGCGGGAAGCGCTGATTTCGACGCTGGGCGGACTGTCCGAGTGGTACTTCAGCGCGTTATCGACCAGGTTTTCGAACACGCCGCGCATCAGTCGCGGGTCGCCTTTGACGATGGGAAGTTCACCGACTGTCACACGGGCGCCTGCGCGCTGAATGCGATACTCGAGCGCGGCGCACACTTCCCGGGCGATTTGGGCCAAATCGATCTCGCTGAACGGCTGCCGCTGCCGCCGGGTCAAGGAATAGTCCAGGACCAGTTGGACGAGCATCTCCATGTTGCGCACTTCAAGGAAAACGCAGTCCATGGAACTGGTCAACGAATCCAACGTCTTCTGCGGGTCGGCACCCATCAATTCCGGCTCGATAATGCGGACGTGCTCGGCCAACATACGTAAAGGCTGCTGCAAGTCCCGCGCGACGATCTCCGCGAACTGTTCGAGTTCGAGATTGCTTCGATGGAGTTCCGCCGTGCGTTCCCGCACGCGGCTTTCCAGTTCTTCGTTGGCTTCACGCAAGGCCGCTCGAACGCGGTGGTTCTCGATGGCATAGCGGATCGAACGTTCGATCAGCGCCGGGGTCAGGTGAGACTTCTCAATGTAGTCGAAAGCGCCCAACTCCATCGCCTGCATGTCGACCTCGACGTTGCCGTGCCCGGTGAGCAGGATGACGGGCCGCTGGTATCCGCGGCTTCGCATCTCGCGGAGCAATTCAATCCCGGTGTGTTCGCCGAGCTGATAGTCCAACAGGCAAATCTCGTGGACGTCCTCCGCCGCGGTAGCGAGCGCCTTTTCAAAGGTGGACACCCAATCAACGGAGTAGGTCGCCGTGACGGCCCGGCGGAGGTACTTGTCAACGACGATGTACTCGTCTTCGTCGTCGTCGACCACCAGGACCCGTATGGTTTGCGACTTCATGGATTCACTCCTAGTCATCAGTATATCAGAGCCTACCAGCACTCATGGGCGCAAATGGGTGCGCGTCATTTTCCGCGCTCCAGACGCCGCGCGAGCTGGGGCGGCAACCCAGCCTCGATTACGCTGCGGGCCGTCACCGCGATGTTGTACTCGACGCGGCAGAACTCAAAAATGCGCTTCTCCGTTTCGTAAATCCCGAAGGCGGCGCGGGGATCGTGGTCCCGGGGTTGACCGACGGAGCCGGGGTTGATGAAATACCGGTTATTGGAATTCAAGGTAAAACAGTTGGACTGGGTGGACTGGGGCCCGCTGCCGCGTTCGCCAAAGAGCGCGGCCCGATGGCTATGGCCAAAGAAACACACGCGTGCGTTGGCCCGCATGAGGTATTCGACGTATCGCATGGCGTCCAGCCAGTCGAGAATGTAGTCGTCGCGGTTACCGGGCGCGCCGTGAACCGCCAGCGTGTCCTCATCGATGCTGATCTCGCGGGGTATCGCCCGGAGCCAATCGCGGTGTTCGGGCCGCAACTGCGCCGCTTGCCAGTGTATGACCGCTTGGGCGTTCTCATTGAAGAACCACGGTTCTTCCAGACCGCACACGGCGGCGTCGTGATTGCCCATCAACGTAGGTATGTTTCGTTCGCGAACCATGTCGATGACTTCATTCGGGTTCGCGTAGTATCCGGTGACGTCGCCGAGGCACACGACGCGTTCCGGCCGGATTTCGTCAAGTTTGCGAAAGACGGCTTTTGTCGCCTCGAGGTTGGCGTGGAGATCGGCGATAATTCCTACTAACATCTGTTCCCTGACACGGCCGCGACCGCGATCCGATGCTCCATTCGCGCATCTGGAACGAGGAGCGCGATTCCGGCTCTGCTCTCCCGCAGCACATTACGATATTATGTGAAGTCTGGGTATCAAATAAAGCCCGAATCCAAGCGGAGGGGTAAGGCAAACCGGATGCGAAAGCGACTTCCAAGAAAGAGACGACCTATGCGTGCGAAATTGTGCGGACCGGGAATCCTCGTGGCGCTGTGCCTCGGTGCCGTTTTGGCGGGCGAACCGGAACTCTCCTTCGAAAAGACCGTCGTGGACGACACATTTC
>JAHDWY010000111.1 GCA_023384315.1 Candidatus Hydrogenedentota bacterium
GAGGCTCAGATCTGGAACGCCGTTGCTACCGGCTTCGTTTCGTATCGGGATCGTCAGCCCCAGTCCTGCTTTCCAGACGCTGGCCCGCATCGTCACGCAATAGAAATGGCGGCCGAACGCGGGGCCCGGCCGCCGAACTTACAGACAAGAAAATTACTTGAAGGAATCCATGATTGAGTTGAACACATCGAGCGAAGGCCGGGTCTTCGATTCCGGCAGTGTCGCAAGGGGCTCATCGACCAGGTTCAAGTGGTCGTCCAGGGCGTCGCGCTCGCGGCTGTAATACACGAGGCCCGTGTAAAACAGGTTGTGTTCCTTAGCTTCGTCGAGCAGCAACAGGGCCTGGTGACGATTGTGCGAATCGTGATCGCGGTCCAGTTTCTTCAGGGTGATCCGGGAACCGTCGTGCATCGTGACGACTTTGGTGGTGCCTTCTTCGTACTCGACCTGAATGTCTTCGTAGTGGGGAATGAAGTCCATTTCGTGCAGCGGCTCTTCGTGGAACCCTCGTGATTGTTGAACGTCACGCAGGGCGAGACGATATCGAGCACCGCTGTGCCGCGGTGGGCGATGGCGGCTTTCAGGAGTGTGCGAACTTGCTGCGTGTCGCCCGAGAAGGAGCGCGCCACGAACCCGCAACCCATCTGGATAGCGAGAGAACACAGATCCACAGGAGCCGATTCGATGGTTTGGCCGCTCTTCATGCGCGTACCGCGGTCCGCCGTTGCCGATGCCTGCCCCTTGGTCAGTCCGTAGCAGCCGTTATTCTCAACGATATAGACGATATGCGCGTTGCGGCGGACCATATGCGAAAAATTGCCGAGGCCAATCGAGGCCGTATCACCGTCGCCGCTGACACCGATGTTGATGAGTTTGCGGTTGGCCAGGCTCGACCCGGTTGCAATGGTCGCCATACGGCCATGCAACGAATTGAATCCGTGCGACTGATTCAGGAAATAGTTCGTCGTCTTGCTTGAACAGCCGATCCCGCTGAGCTTCGCCACCATATGGGGATCGACGCCCAGTTCAAAAAACGCCTTGATGATGGAATTGGTAATAGCGTCATGGCCGCAACCCGCGCACAACGTAGATTCGGCGCCACGGTAGTCCTGCATCGTCAGCCCAATTCGATTGGTCTTCGAACTCGCTGCCGGCGCCTTGGTTTCTTTCGATACGTCCGCAACCGTGGTACTCATTTCGATCCTTTCTGCTCTGCAATCCGTTGGAGCACCAGTTCCACCACCGAGTCCGCGTCAATGGGCATGCCGTTGTAATGCAACGCCGGTTTTAACTTTGCGCCGAATTCCGGATACTCGCCGCGCAGGATGGACGTAACCTGTCCGTCGCGATTTTGTTCCACGACGCAGACCAGTGAATGGCGTTCGCAAAACGCCTTCACTGCGCCGTTCACCGGCAGCGCACGCAGGCGGAGGTACGAGGTCTTGATGTCGTGTTTCGTCTCGAGGATGTGCCTGGCCTCGGCGACTGCCGGGTCGCTGGACCCATAGGCAATGATACCGGCCACTGATCCCTCGGTTTCGCTCACCATTGGTTGCGGGACGACTTCCCGCGCGGTGTCGAACTTGCGGTGGAGCCGGTCGATGTTGCGCTGCCAGTCCTCCGGCTTCTCCGAATAGGTAGCTATCTCCGTATGACCTGTGCCGCGGGTGAAGTAGGCCGCGTTCGGGTGTAGCGTACCGGGCAGCGTACGATACGGAATGCCGTCGCCATCCACATCACGGTATCGGGCGAATTCGCCATTCCGGCTCAGTTCCTCGGCATTGAGGACTTTCCCCCGTGAAATGGGCTTGGTCGACGGCGTAAAGCTGTCCGACATCCATTTATTCATACCCAAATCCAGGTCGGACATGACGAACACGAGCGTCTGCAATTGCTCGGCCAGGTGAAGCGCTTCTTCGGAAAACTCAAAACATTCCTGCATGTTCCCGGGCAGCAACAGGACATGCTTGCAGTCCCCGTGGGACAGGTAGTAGGCCTTCGCCACATCGCCCTGCGACGTGCGCGTTGGCAGTCCCGTGCTCGGCCCCATGCGTTGGATGTCCACGATGACCGACGGTATTTCCGCGAAATACGCAAGGCCCGCCATTTCGGCCATGAGCGAGATCCCCGGCCCTGAGGTCGCCGTGAACGCGCGAGCGCCCGCCCAGCCTGCGCCGATAACCATTCCCATGGAAGCCAGTTCGTCCTCCGCCTGGATGACGGCGTACGTGGCTTGCCCGGTTTCCGGGTCGCGACGGTGTTTGCCCAGGTACTTGATGAGGTGTTCGCACAAGCTGCTGCTCGGCGTGATGGGATACCAGGCGAGGAACGTCACGCCCCCGAACAGCATGCCCAGCGCCGCGGCTTCGTTGCCTTCGATGACGATCTTGTCCTTCGTAAGGTTTCGCCGTTCCAGCCGGTGGAGATTCTGTTTCGGGAGATGCTCTTCCGCCCATGTATAGGCGGCGAGCGCCGCGGTCTTGTTCAGTTCGGCGGCCTTGATCTTCTTTGCGAACTGCCAGTCGATGGCATTGCCGATCTCCTCGAAGGGGATGCCCAACACCGAGGCCAGCACGCCCACGTACATCACATTGACGACCATCTTCCGCAGGCGCGTCTCGGGGCAGGCCTCCTTGACCAGCGTATTGAAGGGAATGAAGAAACAGTGCAAATCGTCCCGTTTGACGAGGGACTTGAAGGTCTCGTCGATAACGAGCATCGCGCCCGGATCGAGTTCCGTGATGTCCTCGGCGGCCGTCTGGGGATTCATGGCCACCATCAGGTCGGTATGGTTCCGATGCGCGAGCCATCCGTTCTCGTTGACACGCACGATAAACCAGGTCGGCAAACCTTGGATATTGGACGGAAACAGGTTCTTCGCGCCGACGGGTACGCCCAACGTGAAGATAGACCGCATCAAGATGAGGTTGGCCGACTGACTCCCTGAACCGTTGGGGGTCGCGATCTTGATCACAAGATCGTTGATACTGGGGGACGACGCCGAGCGGTCAGAATTGGTTTCCGCCTCGGCTACTGCTTGACTCATAGCGCTTGCGCTCCGGGTTGGGGTCGAGAATCAATTTGCTCATACATAGGTCGAGGAACCCGGTGGCGGGTAGAGGACAACCCGTAGGGGCGGCGAGAACGCGGTGGGGACGCATTCGTGAGGGGACACGCGGCCACGCTGGGCCTCGTGACGTTTCTCAACGTACGATGTGCTCGTACTCCGCGATTGTGCAATGCTTGAATGCACTTCTGCCTTGCTTGGGCTTTTCACTCCGCTCGTCATCGGCCGTGGAAGACCGCACCACGACTCGACATTTTCGATCGACACCGGCTGGTTCTCGACCCGGGCAACAATGTCTACCCCAATGAGTTACGTGCCTCGGGCCACACCCCGATGCGACCCGCGTTCATGGTGACATTTGTCTAAACAGCCAGCGCGACTAAACCTTTTTAGAGTAACGCATTCGGTCAAAATAGTCAAGTTTCATTCATTTAGTCATCTTTTGCCGTTAGTGGCTGACCAGTGCGGGCCCGCTCGGCAATTGGGAACGAATCCCATAGTGCCTAACGGGTGGTGATTGGGTGAATATTCCCAACGAAGAATTGCAGGTTCTGTGCGCGCTTAAACGCGGACACGTTCTTGATTCGGGTGCCCCGATTAGACCCCGGACTGGGTGCGCGTTGACGGATCGCTGCGGCAGGAGAATTCTTCTTCAAGAGAAGTATAGTCTACGCTCCGCTGTCGTCAACGGCGCCTGCCGCGATCCACATCCGCAGCATCCGCAGTTCCTCGTCCGTCAGGGGGTATTCATCTTTGGGCATTTGCGGCTGTAACACGCCGCGCACATATTGGATCAACGTGCTGGCGTCCGGGTTACCCGGAATGATGGAGGGGCCCAGCTTCTCGCCTCCGCGGAGCATCCCCTCGACCGTGGTCATATCCAGTTCGCTTTCGGTCCGGCGCGGCCGGTGGCAATCGGTGCAGACTTCTTTTAATAACGGCGCGATGTCGTTGGCGTAACTGACCTGATTCGCCTCTTCCATCGTGAAGGGGAGTATCTTCGGTTCGAGTCCGTCTTCCACGGGTGTGGCCGCGAACGACTCCGGATCCACGGTGGACGGCGGATCGTCCATGGAGACATTTGCTTGGGGCGCGGATTCTGCCAGAAGCAGTTGCACGCCCGGGGTGCCCAGGCCGTGTTGATACACCAACATGCCGCCATGGTGGCCGGCAATGGCGACCCATACCGCCGTTCCGAGGCTCAGCAGCATGGCAAGCGTGGACATGGTGATTTGGACGGACCGGATCCGGATGGCCGTGAGCGCAACGAAGACTGCGGTTGTCGCGCCGAGCATCCAGATCACGCGCGCCAATTTCTCGTGATACTCAATCTGTTCCCAGATCTCCTTCGGCAGTTGGGCCGGCACCTTGCCCATCGCACCTTCGCCAGACTGCATGGCGATGATTGCCGTGATTGTCAATGCACCGTAACAACCAGCGGTGACCCAACGGAGCGCCTCGTTTTCGCGCCCGACGATGCAACTGATATAGACGAGGGGGACCCCGATAATGCCCAGCGCGATCGGGAGATGCACTGCCGCGGCATGAACCATCGTCGGGTTGCTCAAGGTTTCAATAATGCTCATCCGTTACTTCCTGATTCGACTGGGTTGTACCGGGCGAGGCGTGGGGTACTGGCGACTTTGGGATGTGTCCCCAATCCTGATTCACTCCGTAACAACCCGTTCTTCCGTGGGTTTGCCGCAAACCGTCAGCCAGACAGCGGGGCGGAGGATACCACAACGCCGCGGTCCGGGTCACCTCAGGCTTGATGCGGGGAATATCGAATTCTTGGAATATTCCCGATGATCCGTACCGTTCTTATTCCAGAGGTTGAGGGCCGAGTGGGGACTTGTGCTTGAAACGGCTGAATTTAGGTTGGTACGAAAGGAACGCGCATATGTTTCGCAACATTCAAAGAAGGCGCCGTTTAGCTTACTCGTTGACCGCAGCGGCACTCGTCGCGACCGTCGGATGCTTTGGGGGGGTCGTTGAAATTGGTCCCGTCCGCTTCACGGCAGATGTGGGTGAAGGAACATTGTTCGCAGATCTATTCCTGCCCAAGGGCGGACCAGATGTCATGTATGAGGAGGACCTCTGCAATCTTCCGTCGGAAAGCGATCTGGAGGAGCGCTTCCTCCAGGTGGGCGGCGTCGACATCAGCAACTTCATTCGCCTGAGCGGATTGGAACTGGTCGAAACGAAGCTCACCGCCACGTCCGGGAACTTTAATTTTCTATCTTCCATTACCGTGTCCTACATCCCAGCGCCCGTCAACGGGCAGGATCAGGATCCGGTCGTCCTCGGCACCGCCTCTAACTCAAACGGGTTAGGCACGGAAATCTCGTTGGTGCCGCCCGAACCGGTCGATTTCCTCGACCTCATTCGCGAGAACGATGAGAATCCGTCGCAAGAGTGCCCGAAACTGAGGGTCGAGATGACGCCGCGTTCCATCCCCTTGCAGGACGTGGACTACACCATCGAGGCGACGGTAGACGCGTACGCGCAGGTTGGCTCGGTGTAAGACAGGTTACGGCGCGAATGCGCCGCGTGCGTGTTCGACGCGAATCCGCACGGTATCGTTTGGCTCCTGGTGGATGGTAAGCGTGGACGCACCACTCTGTACGGTGACGCCGCCGCTGCCATCCACCACGTACGAGGCTCCTGCAAAAGTTGGGATTGCGCGCTTCGCCAGTACGAACGCTTGCGGCAGCGAAAAGCCCTTCACCGTCAGAACCTCGTTTCCGCCGGCCCCGGCTTCTTGTTGCGCGAGGGCTGAAATGGATTGGATGTAGTCCGTCAGGCCGTTGCAGCCCTGGCTCGGCGCGGGTAACGGCGACAGGTAGGCGTCAAAGACGTATCCGCGCAGGCCGGAGTACTCGACCGAGACCCATTGCCCCGGCATGCCCTCCGATGTGAGCGGTGTGCCGGGGTTTTCTTCGTTCGCGATCGTGACTTGGGCGCCGTAGGGAATGCTGGCCAACAGGTCGGCCCCGAGTTCCGGTTTCACGCGCATGTTCAGCTTCGAAGCCAGCACGTAGTAGGTGGCGCCGGGGGCGTACGCGCGCAACGCGACGTTCGCTTTCGTTGGCGTCCTTTCCTGTTCAGGCTCCAGGTGAACGACCATCTGCACGATGCGAAGATTCAACCGGTCAACCGCCGCCAAGTCCGAGGAAAACATGGAATCGCCCAGGAACGCGTCGAACTCGTCCCGCGGGTACGGCTCCGTCGGGGCCAGCGCGCAGCTAAACCGCGATCGCAGCGCGTAGGATCGCTCCAGCGCGCCGCCATTCCAGCCCGTGACCGTTCCGGCGTAGTCCCAACCAAACCCGGCAAAGTCGATGGGTTTTCCGTTCCGTTTTTCCAGCGTTGCCAGGGGAGTTCCAATTCCAATTCCATCGAGCGACTTCCACGGACTGTTCGCGCCGCGGATATGAACGGCCTTGGGCTGTTCGCGATACACGGTCCATTGGATGGTCGTAAAGGCCTCCGATTGCCCGATGACGATCGCCGTCCCGGGTTCAGTCTCACCCTCGCCCAATTCGACTGGCGCGTCCACCACGTGTTCCGCACCGAAGATTGTCACCAGCGCCTCGTAGTCCGTTGTCGCGGTGATAGGCCCAACCCGGGCTCCCGGTACAAAGGTCCAGTCGATTCGGGAGTCAAGCGGGGGCGGCTCGGGCGAGAGGAATCCATCGAATACATAGCCCTTGTATGCGCCGTGTTGCACGAAGAGCCAGTGTCCCTTGATCCCTTCGGCTTCGAAGGTCACGGGAACCCGGTTGTCTTCGAGGACCGTGACTTCGTCGCCGTGTGTGATGTAGTGGATTCGCTCGGTTTCCAGCGACGGACCCCGGCGGAACGCGAGACCCGACGCATTGACGTAGAGCTTCATGCCCGGGGTATAGATGGGCGCCGCCTGCGGCGTGGGTGCGGTTGCGGGTAACGGCGCCTGCTGCACCGCAGATATCGCTGCAAAGAGGGAAAGAAGTACGTGCATGATATTCCACAACCTCTGGGTTCGCTACAGGTACCATACCAAGGCGGTGCGGGAAGTTTCACGCGACGAAAGCCGGGGCGGCAGAACTGCGACCAAATCCGAAATTCGAAGCACGAAATTCGAAACGAATTCTAAGGACCGAAACTCGAAATAACACAGCCGTGGCTTGGGCGAGGATGCCCCAAGCCACGGAGAGGGTATACCGTCCAATTTCGTTAGGTCGTTGCGGTGACGGGACGAAACCGGGTTCGCCGTTTGCAGTGTGCTACCATGTGCCCGCAACACTCCGGGGAACAAAGAATGGCTCGAAAGCGACTGACTTCGTGGAACGACAAGCGCGTCGTAATCACTGGCGCGTCCAGCGGCATCGGGAGGCTCCTGGCGCTTCGCGGGGCGTCCGAAGGCGCGCGGGTAGCGCTCGTGGCGCGGCGGGAAGACCGGTTGCGGGAAGTCGCGGAAATGGCCAACGCCGCAGGCGGCGAAACGATGATTGTTCCCTGTGACGTGGGGGACGGCGATGCGGTTCAACAGTGCGCCGCAACGATCCTGGATCGGTGGGGCGGCGTGGATGTACTCGTGAACAATGCTGGATACGGGGGCCACTTCCGTTTTCTCGAATGGGACGTGACGGACATCGAACGCATGGTGCGAGTGAACTTTCTTGGCACTGTGTACTGGACCAAGGCCCTGCTGTCCGGCATGGTGGATCGCAGATCGGGGTGGATCGTCATGATGGCCTCGGTGGCCGGGAAGATCGGTGTGCCCCGTGAGAGTGTCTACTCCGCGACGAAATTCGCCATGGTGGGCCTCAGTGAGGCCCTCTCCATCGAAGTGGAAGACAGCGGCGTACACGTGCTGACCGTGTGCCCCGGCGCCATCGATACGGAGTTCTTCAGCGAACTGGATCGCGAACGCATGCCCGAGGTGGCCCTGCGATCCATGATCCAACCGGAGCGCGTGGTGGATGCTGTGTTCAACGGACTCGCGAAGGGAAAGCGAGAGATTACCGTTCCCGCGATGATTGCCTGCGCGTACGGCGTCAAAGCGGTCGCGCCAGCGGTTCTGCGCAGCGGGGTGAGGCGTTCCACGCGAGCGCGCCGCGATTAATTCTGTGTCGCACTGTCGCGGGCCTGGGTACGGAGCACTTCCTGGTAGTACGGTTCCGTCGCGAGACGTTCAGCGATTACGGGTTGGACCAGATTGGCAGTTTCCGGCTTCGTGAACTCATGCAGATATGCCCATGCCACTTCACTCTCACCGCGGTAACACATCTCAAGTATCCACGAGACAAGCGACGCGAGCGCTTGGCGGCTGTCCTGGTTCCAGCGATCGTACGCGAAAGTACCTGCCGCCTGTTGATTCTGTTCGAATTCCTTCCGGTGGATCTCCGCCTTCTCCCGCGCCAGATCCGGGAATCGATGATTCTGACATTGGTACTTCTTTGCGTCCGGACGATAGGAAAGGATGACCGTTGGGAAGGGACTCAATTCGCGGGGCAGATCGAGAATGTAGGAATAGTGACGGCTGGAGCCTAACACCTCCGGCCACGCATCTCCGTTCAAGTCCGTCACCTGGTGAAATTTGAACTCGGCGGCGGACTGAAGCAGCGTTCGAAAGTTATTCTTGAGGTGGATGATGTCGAGAGCGTCGGAACCGTCGACGCCACCCGAATAACGGAGAACGAGTAGCAGATCCGGGTCTGCCGCGTCAATCGGCCACAGCATGAACCGCATCCACTCTTCGCGTTCTCCGCAGTCCGCAAATTCCATGACCTTCGCGCCGCGCGAACGCAATTCGGCGATCCATACGCCTTCCGGATTCTTCACCTTCTCGATCTCCCAATCGGGACCGCGAATCGCCCGGACCCGGAGAAATCCCATTTCATCGGCCACGTAGGATTGTTCCGGACCCGCTACGGTGATTTCCGGCGCCGGAACCACCGGAGGGCTTTCAGCATTCCCACTCAACACCATGCAGCACCAGGCAATGAGAACGAGTATGTAACGCATTGTCAGGCTCCGATATAAGTAAAGTCGTGATCCCGGGACATGCACGCTGTTCGACACCGCGATCGCCTTTTTGCAACACTAGGGTCTCCGTACTAAACGAATTCATGGGACCGAGTATTCACGCATGAACTATCGCCGATTGGGCAACAGCGCTCTCGAAGTCTCCGAACTTGCGTTCGGCGCGTGGCAGATCGGCGATCCAGCGTATTGGGGCGACAGCTTCGCCGCCGACGTCCAAGCGACGGTAGACGCCGCGCGCGATGCCGGTATTACGCTGTTTGATACTGCGGAGATGTACGGCAACGGCGAATCGGAACGCGTTCTGGGCCGTGCCCTTGCCAATCATCGAGGATCCGTACTCATCGCCACCAAAATCTCGCCCGAGAACTGCGCGCCGGCCGCGTTGCGGGCGTCCTGCGAAGCGAGTCTTCAGCGGCTCGGCGCCTCGGTCATCGACCTGTATCAAGTTCACTGGCCGCCGCGCGATGTGCCCTTCGCGGACGTGTGCGGCGAGTTGGAACGATTGCGCGAGGAAGGCAAGATCCGCGCGATGGGCGTATCGAACTTCGGCGTTCGCGATCTCGGGGATTGGCTTGCCGCCGGGACCTGCGTCTCGAATCAGCTCGGCTACAACTTGCTGTTCCGCGCGATCGAGTGGGAGATCCTTCCGGAGTGCTTCGCCCGCGGCGTCGGCGTGATGGCGTACAT
>JAHDWY010000112.1:0-1490 GCA_023384315.1 Candidatus Hydrogenedentota bacterium
GGATGGGAACGCTTCCACGTGCACTGCATCCACAATTTCGTGTCGAGTGTGGTGGCTGGCAAACCTGCGGAACCGGACATTCACGATGGCGCAAGAACGCAGGCCGTGCTGGATGCGTGCCTGCGATCCAACGATTCCCGGGGTTGGATGACGGTCGAGCCGGTCTAATCCAGGTAGGGCAAGTCGAGGACCTTCCGCACTTCCTGAGCGAGGATGTTCAGGCGGAACGGCTTTAGCAGGAACGCGTCGACGCCGGCATTCAGCAGGTCGCCCGTGATGAGTTCCTTCTCGAATCCAGTGCAGATGATGATTCGCATTTCCGGGTGAACCTTCTTCAGCAGCGGATAGGCATCGGCCCCAGTCATCTCCGGCATCGCCATATCCAGCAGCGCAAGATCGATCGCATCTTCGTACTTCTTCGCGATATCGACGGCCTCTTTCCCGTTGTACGCGACGAGCGTCCGGTAGCCCAGCCGCTTCAGCGTTTCCGCCATGGCATTGGCGATCATGTGCTCGTCGTCGACGATAAGAACCGTTTCGCGGCCCTTGGGCATTTCCGTGGACGATGGCGTCTCGGCTTCCTCGGGTACGGCCGGCAGGTAGACACGGAAAACGGTGCCTTGTTTCACGAAGCTATTGACCGTCACGAATCCGCGGTTGTTACGGATGGTGCTGAAGACATTGACGAGCCCCTTGCCGGCGTGGCCGGGCTTCGTGGTGAAGCCCGGTTCGAAAACCTTGCTGAGTACGTCGTCACTCATCCCTTCCCCGTCGTCCTCGATCGTGATCAGGACATAGGGGCCCGGCTCCAATCCCGAGCCCACGGGAATGGTGTCGGGATCGACCAACATGTTGTTCGTACGGATTGTGACGCGTCCCTTGCCCTGGATGGCCTCGACCGCGTTCGTCGCAAGGCTCAGGAGCACTTGAGCGACCTGGGTATGGTTAACACGCACTTTCCAGAGATCGGGGTCCACGTGCCGGACGATGCGGATACGGGGGGCGAGATTGGATTCCTCGACGAGGAGCAAGTGATACACGATCGAATTGACATTCACGATTTCCGAGCGATATCCATCCCCCTGCGTGATTGCCAGGATTCGCTCGGTCAGCCGGCCCGCAAGTTCGGCGGACATTTCGATAGCATCCAGGGCCGATTTCGCATCCCGGTCGCCCTCGAGTTTGCTGCGGAGCAACGCGGCGTTGCCGAGAACCGATTCCATCAGGTTGTTGATGTCGTGGGCGACCCCTCGTCCAACCATAGCGATCGCGTCGAGACGTTCCGCGTCTCCCGCGCTGTCCGGCCCGCTGGGACTAGAGGTTTTCTCAGTCATCGGCACTCCACAAGTATACACCAACTGAGGTCGTGTGGGGCGGTAAGACAAAAAATGGCGCGCCCGAGACGATTCGAACGTCCGACCCCTTGCTCCGGAGGCAAGTGCTCTATCCACTGAGCTACGGGCGCGCTGATACATGGGATGAACTCCCTG
>JAHDWY010000112.1:1500-9753 GCA_023384315.1 Candidatus Hydrogenedentota bacterium
CGTTATAGTAGCACAAAGCCGCGGACCCATTCCAAGTGTTTCCCAAGCCTCGATGTGTAAGAATAGACGCGTTCAATTCTATCCGGAGTCGATGTTGTTCCGTATGATGAGTATCTGGAGTAAGGAATGAAGGATTGGTTAATCGAGATCGTCAAGGAAGCTGGTCTGATCGCCGATGAGTACCTCGCCCATGGGTTTTCCGTCAAATATAAGGAAAACGGCACGATTGTCACGTCCGCAGACCTCCATATCGACCGGTTTCTGCGGGGCCGAATTCATGGCCGCTTCCCTGACGACGGAATTCTCTCGGAGGAATCTGTGGACAATCCGTCGCGGACGACCTGGCGGCGGGTGTGGATTGTCGATCCCATCGACGGCACCGTGGCGTTCTCAGAAAAGCAGCCCGAATTTGGGATACTCGTGGCGATGTGTGTAGACGGCAGGGCGGTCGAATCTGTGGCCCACTTCCCACGGATGGGCCTGACCCTCTACGGTAACGTGGATCAGGGCGCCGAGGTGAACGGGCGTCCCGTATCGGTCTCACGCTCGGAAGTTCCACAACCCAAAGTCGCTGCACTATCGCGCGCGCATGGCCACTTGCACACGGCGTCCGGGATGCCTAAGAATCCCGCCCTGGCCTTGTTTCAAGTCACCACCGGCGAACTGGATGCGTGCATCCTGGGCTGCGGGCCGAACACGGGGGAACACGACTACGCGTGGGCCAGTTGTGCCGTCGCCGCGGCGGGCGGGCGTCTCACCGACGCCACGGGCAAGGATTTGCGGTACAATAAGGTTGTGCGGACGATGCCGTCGCTCATCGTAGGCAGCAACGGGCTGGTTCACGACCAAGTGTTGCAGCGACTTGGTGGCACGTAAGTCAGTTTAGGTTGATCCGATAACGTATTTTGTACTTGTGAAGCGCATATGCGGACGTGCGCCTCACCGTTCCGACCGGTTCCCTTTGGTAGTGGCGGTTCGCGCTATCGATGCGGCATCCCAAGCCGAATCAAAAGGTATCCACCATGGAAGTTGTTCTCGTCGTGCCCACCTACAATGAGCGCGAGAATCTGCCCATTCTCCTGGAAGGCATCTCTGCGCATCTCCCGGACGCGGGGGTGCTCATCGTGGACGACAATTCACCGGATGGCACGGGCGCTATCGCGGATGAGTGGGCGGAACGGAAACCTGACCAGATCCGGGTGCTGCACCGAAAAGGTAAGGAGGGGCTTGGTGCGGCGTACGTCGCGGGATTTCGGTATGCCCTGGATACCTGGCCGGAGGCCCAGTTTTTCATACAGATGGACGCCGACCTGTCGCACGATCCTGAATTTCTGCTTCCCATGCTCGACGCAGTGCAGGAGGCCGACGTCGTGATCGGTTCACGGTATTTTGAAGGGGGTCGCGTCATGAACTGGCCGATCCACCGGCTACTCATCAGCCGGATGGGAACGCTCTATGCCCGCCTCTTGACTGGACTGCCGTGCACCGATTGCACGGTCTGATATAAGTGCTTTCGGCGCGAAGTGCTTGAATCGCTCGATCTCAATGGTATCGAGTCGAACGGCTACTGTTTTCAGATCGAGACCAACTATCGCGTGTGGCAACGGGGGTACCGCATGCGGGATATCCCCATCACGTTTCGCGAGCGGGAGAACGGGCGCTCCAAGATGAGCTTCGGCATCGCGCTGGAAGCGGTGGGTGTGGTGACGTTCATCGGTTTGGAGCGCCTTCTTCGCCGGAGAAACGTCTCTACGAAATCGCAGCACTCTTGATTCTGCGGCGGCGCACGAGGCACGCCACGCAAAAAGCGCTTGTACCCGCCATCGTAGCGATGGAAATCCACAGGCCGATCCGAAAACCCAGCGGGTCGTACGCGTAGATAACCGTATGCCGGCCCTCGGGCACAATGGCTCCGCGGAACGCGTAATAGGCGGGAAACAGTTCGACAGGCTCGTCATCAATGGAAGCTTTCCAGCCGGGGTAAAATGCGTCCGCCAATACGAGCGCGGCGGGAGCCGGGGATTCGTATTCGACTTGGACGCGATTGGCCGTGTACTCGGTAATCGTCGCTTTACCGGAACCGGCGGTTGTCGCCGCTACCGGAAGCGGGCCGGCAAGTTCCTGTTCCGTCAGCACGGTCGCGATGGGGTCGTAGGTGGGGTCTTTCATTCTGTCGAAGAGGCGGTCCCGGTCCGAGACTGTTTCCACGGCTCCGGCCAGAAATGCGCGCGGCATGGCGCCAACGTTTTCGTACACTTCAAGACCGTCGCATCGGGCCGCCATACGAAGACGGCCCTGGCGCAACAGGTCTTCCAGCGGGAACACGGGCTCGTACGCGGGATCGTGTACGTAGTATTGGACGGCCCCGACGGGTTCCATCGTGTCCCAAAGCCTGGTTCCGAGTTTCTCTCGATACTGCATGATGCGGCCTGGATAGAGGCCGTCATAGCCTCCCCACTCCTCGATCCCGTAGTTCGGCAACACGCCATCGATGATGTAGGCTTCCGAAACGCCGGACCGGCAGGGCAGGCTCTGATTACCAAGGAATCGGGTGAGTTCGGTTTCCGGAAGAATCTGTTCCTGCGGCATGGTTGGAACGATACCGTGCCCGGCAATGCGCAGGTCCGCAGTCGTGAGGACTGTCAGCGCGGTCCAAACGAAAGCCCGATTCGGGTGGAAGCAGTAGAACAACAGGACGAGGACCGCGGCGGTCGCGACCGACGCGCCGATCAGGTACTGTTTCCGAATATACGGCAAAAGGCCCGCGATGCGGATGATGCCGCCATCCATCGAGTGAACCGCAAAAACAACCGCGATCACCGCGATTGCGAGTAGGGCCACGGGCCACAGTTCCCCGATCCTTCGCGACTGCCGCAACCAATGATCGAGGCCAAGGGCAGCCAAATAGGGGCCGGCAAACAACGCGAATGTTACGTAGTAAACCGGGTGGACTGAACTGAACAGGGGCCAATCTGCGACGAACGACAGTTCCTCTGGCCGACACGCCATCGCGACCAGGAGGAACGATGCAAATGCGAATGCCCCCACCTGCGAACGATTCGGAGAAGGCGAGCCTCGCGTGAGGCACAAGGCGCCCACAAGGGCGATGCCGGCCCATGCGACCAAACCGAAATAGTGCATGGACGCGAGGTTGGAATTGGTCTTGCCCTCGTCCCAGAACGTGTCCTCCGCCATGGTCCCGTAAAACCGGGGCAACCAGAACGTCACGACGGTTGTCGGTTCGGTATCGTTCAATACCCCGGGCTTGGTTACCCGTTCGGCGTGCGTGTGGCTGTTGAGAATGAACTCGGTGAGGGGCAACAACTGCACCATGTAGACCCCCAGCGCGATCCCCCATCCTGCAAGGGCCGCAGTCACGACTTTTCCGATTTCCCCGAGCTTGAGCGACGCGGTCGCCATTCGCACGGCCGCGTACAATCCTGCGCCAATGCCGAAGGTAAACGCCGTCTCGGGGTGGCCTGCCAGGAGCATCAATGCAGCACCGAACGCCATACAAAATATCCCGCGCCGGTACCGTCCACGCACGAGCAGCTCGACCGCGAGCACCAGCACGGGTACCCACGCGCTGACGTCGGGCAGCGGCCACGGAGACCAAATGAAGTTGTATCCCCCGAGCATCCAGGTGATGGAAAAGAAACGGGCAGCGTAGAGGCTCAACCCCATCATGCGAACGCACAGGTACGCAACGGCGCCGCACAACCAGAGTTTTGAGAGGACGTAGAGCGTAACCGTCGTATCGACGTCAACGAGTGCGCGGATGAGATGCGGCGGATAGAACACGGTGCTCTGTGCGTTGGCCATCAGCGGTACGCCCGTGCGCTCCAGCGGATTCCATAGAGGCCACTGCCCTTCCTCCAGGAGCTTCTCGACGAGGGTGTAGTCCGGCCGAAATGCGGCGATGGGATCCAGGGCCAGGGGGTTTTGCGGCCGGTCGAAACCCTCGGGGGCGACCGATTTCCAGGGTGGCAACAAATACAGAATATCGGCAGAGGAGATCTGCTCGGATCCGATGAATACGGTGGGGAACGCGACAGCGAGCAAGGCCGCAAGTAGAGCGCCCTGGATGAAACATTCTTTCCACGTGAGCGGCGCAGAATCTGCGCCTTCAAGAAGCGGGCGCGCCACGAATCTACGTCGGCCTCACGGTGGTGCGAAAGGGCGTTCGGCAATCTTGGCGCACTGATAAGATCGCGTCCAGCACATCGAGAAGCTGTCGCAGTTCGAATGGTTTGAGCAGGAATCGATCCGCTCCCAGCGCGAGGGCCTCCTCCTGAACCTGAGGAGAGGCATTCCCCGTCATGAAAATGATGGGAGGGGCACTGGGCATCTCGCCTAGATCGCGAAGCACGGTCAGTCCGTCGCGGTTGGGCATCAACAGATCGAGGATGATGAGGTCCAACAAGTGATCCTCGACCGCTTTCAATGCCTCCACGCCATCGACGGCGGTTAGGACCTTAAATCCTCGCATGTGGAGCGCTTGAGTCAAGATCGTGCGGACCGCCTCATCGTCATCCACGATGAGCACCGTTTGCAAGGCCGGCGATTCCGGCAACGCCGTATCGTGGCCAGCACTGCTTTGGTCCGCCATTACGGCCGGCAACGCGATCGTAAACGAGTCTCCACCCTTGGGCCCTCGATCCAGTGTGATGCGTCCGCCGTGTTCCGCAACGATCGTCCTGCACACGGCAAGCGCCACGCCGATGTCTGGCGCCGCCTGTTCGTTAAACGGTTCGAAGACATCGCCCGCGGGACTTGCCGAAATGCCGCGGCCGTCGTGCGTGAACTGCACGAGGACGGCTTGCCGATCCGGCGACGGAGCCGTTTGGATGGTCAGGTGTCCTCCCGTCTCGTCCATGGCCTCTTCGGCGAGGGAAAGAAGGTTCTGGAACACATGATCCATTCGCCGAGGATCCAACATGACCCGGTGCAGGTTCTCCGCGAATCGTTCCTCGACGCGAATCCCGCGGCGTTCCAGGCGGGATCGCATGGTCGCGACGTACTGCTGGAGGCGGAAGTTTATCAAGGCCGGTTCCAACTTCGGCTTGGATTGAGGCGCCAGCGCAGCGAGGTCGGAACGAAACCGGTTGAGACGGCGTGTCTCTCGCACGATGGTGTCCAGCACGCGGTGCGTCTCGATGTCCTTAGCTTTGGCGAGTGTTCGTTGCGCTTGACTGGAGATCAGGCCGAGGGGACCGTCAAGGGACCGGGCGATGCCCGCGGCGAAACGGCCGAGGTGATTTCGCTGTGCGGCCTCGTCCGGCGCAGACGGATCTTCACCGGCATCGTCGCCAGATTCGATCGCGGCAAGTCCTCGCGAAAGTGCTTCACAGCGCGTTGACGTCAACTCGTCGGAATGATAGGACGCGAGCATGGCGCCGAGCGCGCGCGCGTACATGGAGAGATCGGCAATATCGCGATCGGTCGATCCAAACTCCGTAGTGCTCGTATCCACGACGATCTGGCCAAGACTGCGGCCCTCATGCCATAGCGGCATGACGAGCAGGCCGTCTCGCTGACGGCACGGCTCGCCGGTTCCAGACTGCCAGGCGCCTTCGATCTTGCCGACGCCAAGTTCTCGAATGGCGCGCAGAACGGGCGTCGGTTCGGCAGGGCCGCCGCGTTCCGAATCTTGGAGACTCGCGCGGAATCCAGTGACCTGATCGTTCAACGATTTCCACGATGCGCCGACAATCTCCCGTTCCCCGGTATCCGGGGCAAAGCACATGCCTGGCGCAACCCCTAAGCCGTCGCGAATGGTTGTGGCGCAGTCGCGAATCACGGACGGGAAGGGCATTCCGGTTCGGTCGATCAGGAGTGCGTGTTGGAGCACTTCGAGGCGCGAGACGCGTCGTTTCAAGGTCGCAATTTCGGTGGCGGTCCCGATCTTGTTCAGATCCTGGTCTGCTACTTGAATTGACCCGGATTCCACCTTAACTTCGGACTCCAGCTTCCGGTCGCGCTCGGCAACGGTGGCGGCGCATTCACCCACGAGTTCCGGGAACCCGACGGAGTCCAGACCCAGGTACGAAAGGAGCTGGGAAGCGATTGCCTTCGCTCCCGCTTCGTTTTCAACGGTGTTGGCCGCGCGCGCCACGGCAGCCGCGAGCGCAATAACCGCGATCGACCGCGCTGGAAAACAAGACGGGGAGAGCGCCGAAGGGTCCACGTGGTGGAGCCAGATCGCGTCGATGAGTGCCTGTGGAAACCGCCGGGACTCGGCGTACCACTTACCCGCTTCGCCGTGATGGAAACCAAACGTACATGATTCTTTCTCGAGTGCGCCGGGGCTATCGCGGCCATCGCCCCGGCAAACCGCAAACCGGTTACCATCGATCGCGTGGAGAACCCACTTCCCAATGTTGTGGACGAGTCCGAGCAGATAGAATTCGCCGGGGTTCGCGCCATGGATGCGTTTCGAGACGCACTCGGCGGCGGCGGCCGTCATCACCGATTCACGGCGCATGGACTCAAGCGAAGGTTCGTAAACGTATTCCGGGGGCGCGGCGTTCAGGCATGCAGATGCAATTCGTCGCACCGTATCGTGGCCCAAAGCGGAGGCAGCAGACTCGATGGAGAGGGCCGGAAGAGTTCTGTGGGAACAGACTGCCGTCAGAATTTCGCAGGCCAACACGGGATCAGAGGAAACCAGATCGGTCAATTGGGTGCCGGAATCGTGGCGATCCAGGATACGCCGGAGAATTCGGGGGCTGGACGGAAGCCCCCCGAGTTCCGCAATCTGAAGCTTCGCGTGCGCCCTGTCCATCTCCGACCTATCCCCAGCGGGGTGCGTTCTTTACGGAAGGGAGTCTACGGCCCGTGCCCGGGATTGTCAATGACGGGAATTACTTAGGCGGCAATACTGCGGTGGGATCGCGGGACAGAACCTTGACGATACCGCCCAGTACGGCGATGACGGCCCCGATCGGTACGCACAGGAATCCGCCTAAATAGGTACCAACGGCGAGGTCGCCTACCCGTAACAGGCGGCCGAAGACGATGCAACCTACCCCGATCGCAACGATCAAAAGCCCGGTAAGCACATAGTTCTGCCGGGGAGACGCGTCTTGCGAAGGCGTGCCTGGCACGACCTGACCGAGCACGTTTCCGTCTTCCAGGAGACGGGGGTTTTCGTCAAGTTTATCGAGGAGTGCGATGCGGACCCGGTAGTCGAGCCACGCGCGGAGGATCGCGTAGAGCACACTGTACAACAGCGTAACAAGCACGAGAACTAATGGTATTACGATCAGGAAGGATTCCATTTCCGCTGGATGGGCCCTTGTTGTTTAAAGGGATCCGGCGGGACGCCCTCCAGAGAGTACAAGAAAAGGAGGTTTTTCTTTTACTTTACGCTGGATCTGGCCCTGATTGAGGTACGTCCCGCCGGTTAAGACCTTTGTGCTTAAACTGTTATGTCCGTTGTCCGCCTTGTACCGGGCATCGTCTCTCTCTGAATTGTACCATCTGGCGGTGCCAATTCCCTGTCCGCCTTTCGAATCTTTTGACTTTCATCTTCCGGTACGGGTTTCACTACACCCGGCGTCCACCGGATATCCCGAATCCTGCTCTGGACTTATCTGAAACCCAGGACCCCCGCGGATAGTCTAAACTGCACTATGAAGCCGCACATCCGAAGCATCGTCACCGCGCTGGCCATCACCGTCCTGGTCGTATGGTTTATGGTGCGTATCGTCGCTCCTTCGCTTCCGCCCATGGTTGGGCGGCCCGATGTGCATGAAATAAAACAGTTTAACCATCCTGCGTCCGAGAGTTTCCGGCTGGTGAATTCCGACGGGCTCGTGCGTGTTTCCACCCACTCCGCCCCCACGATTCGAGGCAGCGCGGAGATCCGGGCTTTTGTTCGCGGGGACGGGACCGAAGTCGATTTACAGGAATACGTAGCAGGCCTTGTGGACATCATGAGTTCGGAATCGCAGGTTCGAATCTTGACCGAACCGTCGGATCGTCCCGACGGTTTCGAGTTGTTCGTCGTCTACGACGTGCAGGTGCCTGCCGGCACGAACGTGGAGATTGAGAGCAACAATGGCAACGTATGGGTACAGCCCGGTTGCGGTCGGGTGGCAGTAAAAGGCCGAAACACCGATATCGACGTCCGGGGTCCAAAAGGCGCAGTGGTTGCCGAGAGTGTGAACGGCCGTATCACGGTTCAGGAAGCGCCTGACGGCGGCCAGCTCAAGACGGTCAACGGCAATGTTTATGCTGACGTGGCCGGCG
>JAHDWY010000113.1 GCA_023384315.1 Candidatus Hydrogenedentota bacterium
CCGGATAGTTCTTTTCAATAATTCGACATTTCTTTGCTCCGTCCAGTATTATCCTTTCCCCGATTTTGGCGGAAAGCCAGAATGGAACGATGCCGGTGGCGCAGGCCACCCAGGAGGTACGGATATGCCGTCAGTCCGACGCGCGCTCATCAGTTGCCACGACAAAACCGGTGTGGTGGAATTGGCCCAGTTGCTCCGCGAGTTCGACGTGGAAATCGTCAGCACGGCCGGCACGCTCAAGGTGCTTCAGGAAGCGGGAATCGACGCCGTCAGCATCGGCGACTATACCGGCGTCGCCGAGATGATGGACGGCCGGGTAAAGTCGCTCCATTCCAAAGTGCATGCCGGACTGCTCGGCATCCGCGAAAAGAAGCTGCACGTCGAACAATTGACCGCCGCCGGCTACCACTGGATCGATTTCTGTATCGTCAACCTGCACCCCGTTGAGTCCGTCATCCAGCAGCCCAGCGTGACGCTCGAGGAAGTGATCGACCAGATCGATATCGGCGGCACCGCCATGATTCGGTCCGCCGCCAAGAATTTCCGTTACGTGACCGTGGTGGTCAATCCCGATCGCTACACGTCTGTTATGCACGAGTTGCGCGCTCACGATGGCGACGTTACGTACAAGACTCGCTACCGTCTCGCCCAGGAAGCCTTTGCGCAGACGGCGGAGTACGACCGGGTGATTGCGAATTATCTTTTGCAGTGCGAGCCACGAGAGGAGTAACCGGTGAAGGTATTTGTTATCGGCGGCGGAGGACGTGAGCACGCGCTGGTCTGGAAGATCGCGCAGAGTGAACGGGTAACGAAGATCTATTGCGCGCCTGGCAATCCGGGTATTGCCGCGCTCGCCGAATGTGTCGACATCGGCGCGGGCGACGTGGATGCCTTGGTCGCTTTTGCGAAGGAGAAGGCCGTCGACCTTGCCGTCGTCGGTCCCGAAGATCCGCTGTCCAAAGGTATTGTCGACAAGCTGTTCACTGCCGGCGTCACCGCCTTCGGACCCACCGGCGCCGCCGCGGAACTCGAAGCGAGCAAGAGTTTCGCAAAAGCCCTCATGGCGAAGTACAACATCCCTACCGCCGCCTATGCGGAGTTCACCGACGCCCCCTCCGCGATTGACTACGTGAAGCAAAAGGGCGCACCCATCGTCATCAAGGCCGACGGATTGGCGGCGGGAAAGGGCGTAACCGTCGCGCAAACCTTGGAAGAAGCCGTCGCCGCCATCGAGAGCATGATGACCGAAAAGGTCTTCGGCGATGCCGGCAGTCGCGTCGTCGTCGAAGAGTGTCTCTTTGGACAAGAGGCGTCGATCCTGGCCTTCAGCGACGGGAAGCACGTTCTCTCCATGGCGCCCAGCCAGGATCATAAACCGGCATTTGATGGCGATGCAGGACCCAACACGGGCGGCATGGGCGCTTATTCTCCCGCGCCGATTGTGAACGATGCGATGCTCGACGAGATTCACCGGACCGTCCTCGTTCCCTGCGTGGAAGGCATGGCGAAGGAAGGCCGCCCCTACAAGGGCATTCTGTATGCCGGCCTCATGATCACCGAATCAGGGCCAAAAGTGATCGAGTTCAACTGCCGTTTTGGCGATCCCGAAACCCAGGTCGTCTTGCCGCGAATGAAATCCGATCTCGTTCCGTTCATGCTTGCGTGCTGCGATGAAAGTCTGGACGGCATGCAAATCGATTGGGAGCCTGGCGCCTGCGTATCTGTGGTGATGGCTTCAGGCGGTTATCCGGGCTCCTACCCGAAAGGTGTCGTCATCGATGGAATCGCCGAGGCCGAACGCGATACGGGCGTGAACGTCTTTCACGCCGGCACCAAGATGGACGGCGAGCGTCTGGTCACGAACGGCGGCCGCGTCCTCAACGTTACCGCAGTGGATAGGGATGTGCCCTCGGCGATTGCGAAAGCGTACGAAGGGGTGAAACGAATACACTTTGAAGGCGCCCATTACCGGACGGACATTGGGCGAAAAGCACTGACCGCGACGTGATCTCGTGATAATTCATCTGCTATTCAGCAGCCGCGAACAGGGGACGTCTTAGGTCCTCCTTCGAAGGGGGGGATCAGAGGGGATGTTCCCGCGTTCAATTCTCTGACAGATTCAGCGCGACCAGGCGTTCCTGATTCGGAGGCGCGCTCTTGGCTTTCAGCAAGCCGCGCATGGCCTCGCCCAGGACAAAGTCCGCCCCGCGCGCGCTGCCATTCCGGCACGACACGATGCCGACGCTCAGTTTAACCTCCGTGGGAAAACTGGGATCGGAGAACGTTGTGCCGTCCACCTCGCGCAGAATCTTCGTCGCGTAACTGACTGCTTGTTCCAGTGGCGTGTGGGGAAGGACCGCGGCAAAGACGGTACCGTCATATCGCGCCAGCACATCGTAGGTGCGCGAATAATTGCGCAACGCCATGCCCAGTTCCGCCAGTAGATCGTCCATCGAAACAGGCCCAAGATCCGGATCGATCGCGTGAATGTCGTCCACGTCGAACACCACGCACGAGACCGGATAGTCGTAGCGGTGCGCTTCTTCGACCTCTTCCTGCAACCGTTCCAGCAGATAGCGGCTATTACGCAATCCCGTGAGGTGATCCGTATACGCCGAATCCACGATAATATCGTTGTCGTTCGGCATTCGCTCGCGCAATTTCTTCGCGCGCATCGCCGCGTCCACACGAACCATGACCATCGGCAGGTTATACGGCTTGGTAATGTAGTCTGCAGCGCCAAGCTGGTAGCCGGTCAGGATGTCTTCTTCGCTTCCCCGCACGCTGACGAAAATCACCGTAATCTCGCTCGTGACTGGAGACTCTTTGAGACGTTTACAAACCTCGTACCCGCTGATGTCTGGAAAATTGACATCAAGCAGGACAAGATCGATATCCCCTTTTGAACACGCTTCCAAAGCCTCTGCACCCGTATGCACCGTGAACGCTGAATAGCCGTTCATGGTTAGCCCTTCACACAAAACGGATGCGCCATCTTCGTTGTCGTCAGCGACGCAGACGCGGTACTGTTGCACGGTAATCCCCGCTCCAATTCGGCGTTCTAACCCTCAATCGCGAGCCTTCCCACAGCAGTTTACCTGACTATCGGTCATTTAGGCAAATCTGCCCTCGAAAGTGAATGATCCCGGAGGTTGCGTTCATGTCTGCAATATCTCTAATATAATCAACATCTTGCAGCTTTGTCGGCCGCGCCGGAAAGCCCGCTATTACAGGGAAGTCGCGTAATGAGTCAACCATTCGGAGGGCGTCGCCACCGCCGCCGTCCTCACATCAATCTTACGTCCCTCATCGACGTGATGTTCTTGTTGTTGATCTTCTTTATGGTCTCATCCACATTCCGCCACGGGTACGGTCTCGAAGTCGATCTCCCGGATGCGGAGACCTCCGCGGAAACGCAATCCATCCCCGAAGAAATTGTCGTTGACGAGCGGGGAAACTACTATTTTGGAGGAAGACCTGTCGATGAAGACGGCTTACGCGACGCCATCGTTGCTCTCTTGAAAGAAAACCCCGACGCGACCCTCATCCTGCGTGCGGACGAAGCGGCTGACTTTGGCCGCGCCGTTCGCGCCATCGATATTGCGCGCGCCGTCGGCGGATCACGGCTCATCATTCCTACCGAACGGATCACGAAAACGGGTAACGACCCCGCGCCCTAATTGTCCGCCGCTTCCCGTTCACTCTCGATCGCGTCACGCGATTCCGAATCCAACCGTTCGAGCCGGTTGCGAACCGATCCCGCATATTCAGCGTCTGGAAACCGCTTCAGATACTCCTCGAGAACCGATTTCGCCTTCTCTTTGTCATCCAGATTCCGGCGATAGATCTCAAACAAGCGATTGGTCACCCGCAACGCTTCCGACGAGGAACGCACGTTTTTGAGGCCCTGTAGAAAGTAGGGGAGGGCGAGTTCCAGTTCGTCGTTCTTCATGAAGTTATCTGCCGCGCGCAACGGCGCATGGCTGTCTTTCGGAAACATTCGCGCGATGGTTGCATACTCACGTGCCGCCGCCTCAAAGTCCCCCCGGAGTTCACACCCCGCCGCGGCGCCGTATTGCGGCACGCTCGGATCGAACTCCGCCGATGGCATGACCAAGTCCACCATCAAATGGGAGCCAAACGAGATTAACAAAGGTCCATAAAGGGCAAGTGCCGACGCGACCAGTCCCAGGGTGCTAAACACCAGTTTGACCGGGCTGTTGCCTAAATACATCTTCAGTAGTGTGAACTCGAAGATGAAAAAGAATACGAGCGCCGCAATGGTGAAAAGCTCGACGGCACGGTCCAGTTCGGCGTGGTACACCAGCCGTTGTCGCAGGAGATAGATGCCCCAAAACAGGTACGGAATAAGCAGGATACCCGATAGCACCCACGCAAAATTGAACGTTGTCGCGTCGGTGTCTATCATCATACTTCCACGGACCTCTCCCAATCTTCGTGCCCGAAATCCATCCTTATTACGATACCGCGTACCCGCCCTGTAAATCCAGTAAATCGGGTCCTTTCTACGGAAATTGCCGCACTTGTCACCCTTTTTGTATTGCTCTTGTGGTCGTACAAAAGTTGACTTTAGGGGGCACTGTTCGTATCATTGCGCGGCGGTACTTTTTCTGGTCGGGAACGTGGCGCAGTTCGCTTCGGAAATCAGGTGCCCCCATGCGCTGATTTTTCCTTTAAGTGGCAGTAATTAAATAGCTTATCGGAGGTTTTGGGTTTCATGAAGATCGCGGTAATCGGTGGCGGAAGTTCGTACACACCGGAACTGGTCGACGGCCTCTTTGAGCGCCTCGACCGCATCCCCGTAACCGAAGTCTGGATGATGGATCCCAACCAGGAACGGCTCCAGATTACCGCGGGGCTCGCCCAGCGCATGTCGGAACGCCATGGAACGCCTTTCTCGGTACATCATACGGGCGACTTGCGAGAGGCAGTCAAGGATGCCAAGTACGTGGTGACCCAGTTGCGCGTCGGCGGAATTCAGGCCCGCATCAACGACGAGAAACTCGGACTGCGCCACAACATCATTGGCCAGGAAACCACCGGCGTCGGTGGGTTCTGCTGTGCGCTCCGCACCATCCCGCGCATCCTCGACATTGCCAATGCCATGGAGCAGTATGCCCCCGGCGGCTATCTCGTCAATTTCACCAACCCCTCGGGGATCGTGACCGAAGCGCTCATTAAACACAGTAAGGTGACGAGCTTCGGTCTCTGCAATATCCCCGTCGGAATTATCATGGAAGTTGTGAAACATCACGACTGTAAGATGGAAGAGGTCGAACTGGACTATGTCGGCCTGAACCACCTTTCCTGGGTCCGCGCCATCTCTGTCGGCGGAAAGGACATCACCGAAGCCGCCCTCCAAGGATTCATGGAACGCGCCCACGAAGAGTGGGACGACGAGGCCATCTGCGAGTCCATGCGCGAAGCCATGACCACGCTCAAGACCTTCTGCAACGGCTACCTTCAGTACTTCTACGCGACCGATTCCGCTCTCGCGAAAATCAAAGGCAAGGACAAGACGCGCGGCGAGGAAGTCGTCGAAATCGAAGAGAGCCTCTTCGAGAAGTACCGTCAGAAGGAACTGAACGAAAAGCCCCCCGAGTTGTCCAAGCGCGGCGGCGCCCACTATTCCACGGCGGCGTTCTATCTCATCGACGCGATCGAGAACGACGCCCGCAACAAGCAGATCGTGTGCTGCCGCAACAACGGCGCGGTACCCACCTTCGACGATGACGTGTCCGTCGAAGTGCCGGCCATCATCGGCAAGGACGGCGCGCAAGCCATCCCGCAGGCTGCGCCACAGCCCGCCATCCGCGGACTGATGCAGCACATTAAGGCCTACGAGACGCTCACCGTCGAAGCCGCCGTAACGGGCAGCCGCGATGCCGCCTACCTGGCCATGCTCGGTCATCCGCTGATGCCGAACGCCAAGGGGTGCCGCACGCTGCTCGACGACCTGCTTGAAGTGAATCGCGAACACCTGCAGGGTACATTCTTCTGATTCGGGCAGAATCCCTCGAATCGCTGGCTGGATTTCCAAAAAGAGTGAGGTACGTACCGATGACCCAAGCCGTCTGTGAAACCAACCTCCCGGGTCGCGAGCCGACCGCCCGGGGAAAAGTCCGCGACATCTACGATCTCGGGGACCGTCTGATTATCGTCGCAACCGATCGAATTTCCGCCTTCGACTGGATAAACCCTGTCGGCATCCCCGACAAGGGTAAGGTCCTCACGAGGATGTCCCTCTTCTGGTTCGACCTGGTCAGCGATGTCGTGCGCAATCATCTCATCTCCGCCGACCTCGCCGACTTCCCAGAGGAATTTCAGCAACATGCGGACCAGTTTGAAGGCCGTTCCATGCTGGTTCACAAATGAGAGATGTTTCCCGTGGAGTTCGTAATCCGCGGCTACCTCGCCGGAAGCGGTTGGAAGGAATACAAAAAGAGCGGCACCGTCTGCGGGATCAAACTGCCGGAAGGGCTCAAAGAATCTGACCGGCTTGACGAGCCCATCTTTACCCCGGCTACCAAGGCCACCGACGGTCACGACATCAATATCCCCCCCGAAGAAGCGGCCCGGATCATCGGCAAAGATTGGGCCGACGCGGCGTCCGAGGCCGCGCTCAGGGTCTATGCTCGCGGCAGGGAATATGCCGAACAGCGGGGCGTTATTCTCTGTGATACGAAGTTTGAATTTGGGACCTTGGATGGTACCCTTATTCTGGCGGATGAAGTTCTCACCCCGGACTCTTCCCGGTTCTGGCCGGCGGACCAATACGAACCGGGAAAAGGGCAGCCCAGCTTTGACAAGCAGTTCGTACGCGACTGGCTCGAAACGACGGGTTGGGACAAGGATTCTCCGCCACCGCCGTTGCCGGACGACGTTGTTGCGAAAACGCGCGAAAAGTACATCGAGGCGTACCGAAAACTCACGGGGAACAGGGATTTCTGATGAACTACCCGACCGATGCCGATGGCCACAGCGATTGGGGAGATGAAAGTGACCCGACTCGGGGGCCGATGGATGGCGATCGGCTCCGGGACGAGTGCGGGGTCTTCGGGGTCTTCGGCCATCCGGACGCCGCAACCCTGACCTATCTGGGCCTCTATGCCCTCCAGCATCGGGGACAGGAAGGCGCGGGGATCGTCGTCTCCGACGGCGGCCAGCTTCGCGGCCATCGTGGAGTCGGGCTTGTGTCCGACGTGTTCAAACCGCACCGGCTCAAACCGCTCCAGGGCGATCTCGCCATTGGCCATGTCCGGTACTCGACCTTCGGGACGTCGGTCCTGAAGAATGTCCAACCCCTCATGCGCGACTACAAGAAGGGCGCCATCGCTCTTGGCCACAATGGCAACCTCACCAACGCCGGCCAGCTGCGCGAGGAACTCGAAAGCGAAGGCCGCATCTTCCAGTCCACGACCGACACCGAGGTCATCATCCACCTCATCGCCAAATCACAGGAAGAATCCTTTGCCGACAGCGTCGTCGACGCGCTTAGGAATGTAATTGGCGCGTATTCCGTCCTCGCGACCAACGGCGAAGAGATTGTCGCGGTCCGCGACCCGAACGGATTTCGCCCGCTCTGGATGGGCCGCCTCGCCGGGGCTTACATCTTCGCCAGTGAAAGCTGCGCCCTCGACATCATCGACGCGGAACCCATTCGTGAGATCGAGCCTGGAGAAGTGGTTGTCGTTACCCGCGACGGGGTCCAGTCCTTCAAACCTTTCGCGCCAGTAAAACCGACGCCGTGTATTTTCGAGTTTGTCTACGTGGCTCGCCCCGATAGTGTCATCTTCGGTCGCAGTGTGGATGAAGTCCGCAAACAGCTTGGCCGCAACCTTGCCAAGCAACTCCCTGTCGATGCGGACATGGTGATGGCCGTGCCGGACTCGTCGAACCAGGTCGCCTTGGGCTACTCCCACGAATCGGGCATTCCCTTCGACATGGGTTTCATTCGCAACCATTACGTGGGGCGGACCTTCATTGAGCCCGACCAACAGATCCGCGATTTCGGGGTGAAGATCAAACTCAACCCCGCCCGCACCGCCGTCGAAGGCAAACGTATTGTCCTCGTCGACGACAGCATCGTGCGCGGCACGACGTCGAAAAAGATCGTCAAGATGCTCCGGAAGTGCGGCGTCAAAGAAGTGCACTTCCGGATCAGTTGTCCGCCTATCATCAATTCCTGCTACTACGGCATCGACACGCCCGAACGCAACAAACTGATTGCGTACAGCATGTCGGTTGATAAGATGCGCGAGTTCCTGCAGGTCGATTCGCTCGCCTTCCAAACCATCGAAGGAATGGTCAGCGCCACCGGCATGCCTAACCCTCAGTTCTGCCTGGCCTGCTTCAACAATAATTACCCCACCCCGACGCCGGAAGAGTTCAAACCGAAACGCAACAACCGTCGCCACATTGACATGAGCGCGGACTTGGCCGGCATCGGTATTGAAATCCAAAAACTTCCGACTCATTGGTAACTTGTACTCTCGCTCCCGATCCCGATCAGCTTGACCTGCAAGGGTAATGTCTTTCGGAAGTTCTTTCCGTCAACGCTGTGGGGATCGGGTGATGGTGAAGTACCCAGATCTGCCGGTTGTCGTTGGTTCCTCCATGTCAGGAATGCACGTGAGTGACGCTCTGTCGCGCGAGGGTATTAAATACTGTCTCATCGCAGGGGGCCCGCCTCCTTCAATCCCTCGGCTCGGCGAGTCCATGAATGAATGCGCGAGTCCCGACATCTGGCGGCACTACGGCCGGCTTTACCCGCAGTTCTTCTTTCCCAAGAACCACATTAGCCTGCTCAATGGCGAGATCGCGACCATCGCCCATTTTGGCGATCCGACGCGGCCATTTCAGGAAACGGTGGAGGGCTTCGCTCATCGCCCCGCCGATTTTCAGCCCCTATCCGCAAAGTACCTCATTCACGTGGACCGCGTGGGCTTTGACCAGGCGCTTTACGACAAGGCGTGCTCAGAGTCCAACTGCCACGTCATTCAAGGGAAGATCGCGAGGATCATCCACGATTCTGAAACCGACCGTATCACGCGCATTGAACTCGACAACGGCGATGCCATCGAGTCGCCGGCGTATGTATTCGACACTTCCGGTCCCCGCGGCATCGTGGCTAACGCCGCCGGCGTCGGCATGGAGTCGATCAGCAGCGAGCAATACGTGGTGTGGGATCATTATCGTCGCAACACGGAATCCTCGTCGCCCGAAATGTCCTGGTGGTAAATGGGGACGAATCTGCTGCGTCTCGATCGCGACACCGACGGAATCGACGGCATCTCCTGGTTGATCCCCCTCGGCGATACCCTCAGCGTGGGCATTAGCATCGATTCGCAATCGGAAAGGAACGCCGGGCTCTCGAAAGAGGAAGTCATGCGGTTACTCGACGCCGCCTACGCTCGCCGGAGCATCGACTACCGCTCCAGTTTCCAGACGGCAGTAGCGACCCAGAAAGTGCGCCACCGCTATTTCGTCCGGGACCGGGCGTACGGCGCCAACTGGATTCTCGTCGGCGGGACCTTTGTGCAAATCTGGTTCCCCAGTTCCTCCGGTGTATGGGCCACAACCGCCGTGACCGGCATGATCCGCACGCTGCTGGAGAATCCCTCGTACGCCGGCGCGCAGTACGAATCCATGATGCGCGGGTTGCTCAGGTTCCACAACACCCTGGAAGACATGATTCACGGACCTGTGTTCAGCAGCCGCATG
>JAHDWY010000114.1 GCA_023384315.1 Candidatus Hydrogenedentota bacterium
TGCGTGGCCGCCGGAGCGGGCACGATATCCTGCGGCCGTCCCATCCCCCGAGGGAGACCGCAGAAGCCAGTATACACCATGCCGTGCCCGCTCGATCGCGAAACCCGCGCGCTACGAGCCGTGCTTCTGTTCGATCTCCGCGCGCAGGCGATCTTCCTGCTCCCGAAGTTCCGGGGTGAATTCCTCGCCGAAGTCCTCCGCCTCAAAGACCGGGCGGATTTCGAGCACGCCTTCTTCATTTGGCATGGGGTTCGGACAGCGCTTTGCCCACTCGAGGGCTTCGTCCATGGAATTCACCTTCCAAAGCCAGAATCCCGCGATGAGTTCCTTAGTTTCCGCGAAGGGGCCGTCGATGACCGTCTTCTTGCCGCCGGAGAATTGCACGCGTTTGCCCTTGCTGCTGGGGTGGAGCCCCTCGCCGGCTTGCATGATGCCCGCTTTGACCAGTTCCTCATTGAACTTACCCATATCGGTGAGCAGTTGCTCGCTGGGCATGATTCCTTCCTCGGAGTTCTTCGTCGCCTTCACAATCACCATAACGCGCATTTGTCGCACTCCTTTCGGGTGGTGAACCACCGGCCGGGGATGGCCGATGGTGCCTTGCATCTGCATTACGACGCACGGGCGTTCGGGCAAAGGACAAGTCCCGATGCCAGTCCTGCGCCTGCAATTATACGAATTCTCCGCGTGCCGGAGACGGCGGCGGTCCGACCGTCTTCTGTCGTCACTACGTGGAAAACTCGGATCTGGACATAAAGACTGCCAATACGGTTGAATAGATGTGGGGTCATGGTGAACCTGTTGTACCGAAGCCGGCAACCGCGACCGGGATTACCCGCAGTAGGACTTCGGCATGGGCGAAGAACCGTACCCCTACAATCAGCCGCCGTGGCGGCGTTCGCATGAGGCCACGTCGCCCGATGGAAGATGGCGGGCGACACTTAATGGCGCAGTCGAGATTTTTATGTCTGGGCCCACAAAGGGGGCCCTCCGCATCCATGGACTCTTCGATATCCCCGATTGCGGACCGGATTTCCTGTGGTCCGACGATTCCCGGTATCTGGCGGTGCCCCAGTGGCATTACCGGTTCCGGCCCCGGGCGCGGATCGTAATCGTCGACACGCGGGAAAAGAAGATCTACGCGTCGCGAACGCGATACAAGATCGCGCAATTGGAGGCCTTTGCCAACGGCGTGCTGACGGGCGTCGAATCGCCGGTGGACCAGCCGCGCGCGTTTGCCATCTTTCTGGCAGACGTACCGGGGGCATTTGAGTACATCGACCCCGAGACCATGTGATAGTTCCCGCAGTCAGCCAATGTCCACCTTCAAAAGGAGGTTTTCTCATGACGCTCGAGACAATCCGTGGAATGCTGGGCTGGTGCATTGTGATGGACGTCGTCATCCTGTGGATTTGGCTCCTTTTCTTTCTCTTCGCCCACGAAATGATGTACCGGTGGCACGTCCGGTGGTTCAAGATGTCCGTCGAAACCTTCGACGCGATCCACTACAGCGGAATGGCCGCCCTGAAGATCGGCATGATCGTGTTGCACCTCGTTCCCTACCTGGCGCTGCGAATCGCCGGGTAGGCGCAAGGAGCACGGGCGTCCCGCCCGTGTACCTATCATGGGCATTCTGCCCATGGCCTCTTCACAGGCGGGACGCCCATGCTCCTTGGGGAAGAACGACACCGCACGATAAGCGTTAGTCTGGCCGCACCTCTTCCAACACTCTTACGTAAAACTCATGCACCTGCTGTTTGCGTTCGCGGACCAACTCCGTGAGGTCGCCCTCGATTCCGAGGCGGCGGGCGAGGCGGGTGATGGCTTCCGGGTCTTCGGGAAGGGTGCTGGTGGCGCGGCCGTGCATGATGCGGAGGCGGTTTTCGATCCGGCGGAACCAGAGGTAGGTGTCGTGGAGCATGCGGCTGGTATCTTGGGAGAGTACTTCGAGTTTTTGGAGCAGGCTGAGCGCGCCGAGGACATCGCCGCGTTTCAGGTCGGGGTGTTTGGCGGCGTGCTGCAATTGGAGCAGGCGCACGGCGAACTCGAGTTCGGCGATGCCGCCTTCGTCTTTCTTCAAGTTTCGCGCGTTGGACGCCGCCACGATCTTCTGGCGGATGTCTTCGATGTTGGCGATATTCTCCGTAGTCAATTCAAGGGTGAAAGCGAGTTCGCGCGCGCGCCGGCCCATTACTGATCCGAACTCGTGGTCGCCGGCGACCGCGCGGGCTTTGACCAGCGCGAGCCGTTCCCATGGCTGGGCCTCGGTTGTGTAGTACTCGACGAGGCGCGCGTCGCTCACGACAAGGCTGCCCTTCTTGCCGTCGGGACGGAGGCGCGCGTCGATTTCGTAGAGCTGCCCGTAGCGCGTCGGTTCCTTGAGTGTCCGCATGACGTGGGACGCGATGGCGGTGAAGTACTCCACCGGCGACATGCCGGTGTCGATGGTCGCGCCGCTCTCATACACAAACACCAGGTCCAGGTCGCTGCCGTAGCCAATCTCGCGGCCGCCCATCTTGCCGAGCCCGAGCACGGCGAAGGCGCCGGTGGTTTCGCCGTAGCGTTCGACAACTTTCTTCTTTGCGTTCTCCAGCGCGAAGGCGAGGCAAACTTCTGCGAGCAGTGTCAGCTCTTCGCCAATGGTGATGATGCCCGCATCCAGAATGAGATCGCGCATGCCGATGCGCAGCGTCTCCCCCGCATGCAGCCGGTACGGCGCAGCCTCGCTCTCGTACGCGCCGGACAGGGCCGCCAGTTGTTCTTCCAAATCTTCGCGTGACGACGGGTGCGCCAGCGCGCCGGGGCGGCCAAACGTATCGAAAAGCCCCGGATCGCGAATGAGTAGTCCCGAGAGGAACTCGCTGTTCTCGACGAGCTTGACGAGATACTCGCAGAGATGAGGACTCCACTTGAGGATATCGTAGATGGCGCCGGGCGCGCGGAGGTTGGAGAGGATCTGGCCCATCCGCAGAAGCGTCGCATCGGGGTCGGCGCTTTTCGATAAGGCTTGCAACAGGATTGGCGCGACCTCGGCAAATTGCTGTCGTACACGAAGCGAATGGGGACGTTCGCGCGTGCCCATGGAAAGTGCGATCAGTTCGTCGCGCGCGCGTTGTACGTCGCTGAAACCAAGCGGACGCAATCCGTCTAACCCGGCCTCGCCGGTGGAATGGGGATTGAGCAGGTCGGCAACCCAGAGGTTGCCGGAGCCTTCCGTGGCGAGAAACTGATCGAGAATTTTGCGCGTGGCGGTGGCGCGGTCCTGGTAGTCCGTCATAAATGCCGCGCCCGAATCGTAGCCGAGCAGCGCAGCGAAGGCGTCGAGCTGTTCCGGGTCCTTGGGCAAGGCATGCCGTTGTTGGCTGCCTTCGATCTGCAAGCGGTGCTCCACCTGGCGCATGAAGGTGTAGTTGCTGGCGAGCGTTGTCGCGTCGAGCGGTTTCAACAGATTGTGCTGGCCCAATACCTTGATGGCGTGGAGCGTCGTACCGGTGCGGAGTTCCTCGATGCGGCCGCCGTTGAGCAGTTGGAGCAATTGCACGGTAAACTCGACGTCGCGAATGCCGCCGCGTCCAAGTTTCACCTCCGTATCGGTCTCGCCCCGCCCTGCGACTTGCGCTTCCATCTGGTATTTCACATTGCGGATGTCTTCGAGCGTCTCATCGTCGAAGTAGCGTGGAAAGACAAAAGGCCGGGTGCGATCGATGAACTGGTGGCCCAGTTCGAGGTCCCCCGCGCAGGGCCGCGTCTTGATCAAGGCTTGCCGTTCCCAGGCCTGGCCCTCGCTTTCGTAGTAGTAGACGGCGCTGTCGATGTCCACCGCGAGCGGCCCCATGCGCCCGTGAGGACGCAGCCGCATGTCCACGCGGAATACCGCTCCCTCGGCGGTGACTTCGGAGAGGGCTTTGATGATGCGTTCCCCGAGCTTGTGAAAATACTCCGAGTTGCTCGCTGTACCGGAACTGCCGCCGGACGTGGTGCCTTCGCGCGTATAGAGGAACACGAGGTCGATATCGGAACTAAAGTTCAGTTCGCATCCGCCGAGTTTGCCCATGCCGAGCACGACGAAGCCCGATTCCGTTTCGCCATCCGGACAGAGCGGCCGGCCGAAACGGGGTTCGAGGTCGCGCCGCGCACTTTGATACGCTGCTTCGAGCGTCGCGTCCGCGAGGTTCGACAAGTCTTGCGTGAGGGTCGTGAGCGAAACATGCGCGAAGATGTCGCGCGAGGCGATCCGCAGGATCTCGCGGCGCTTGAAGCGCCGGAGCGCCTGGCACCGCGCTTCGAAAGTGGCGAAGTTCTCCTGGACCCGCAGCAGTTCGCGGATCATGTCTTCCCGCGGCCGCGCGTGCTCGAGGTCCGCTTCTTCCCACAGCCACGACATGTACTCAGGATTCCGGCAGATAATGTCGGTAAGGTAATGGCTTTGCGCGAGGATGGTAAGTAGCAACCGTGCATAGCGCAGCGTGGCATCCATGAGATCCACTTCGGCGCGCGGTGTAAGGGTAACGTCCAGGTATCGCTCCAGCCGGATCAGGGCCGTCGCGGGATCGCCGCATTCGTCCAATGCCGCGGCAAGGTGCATCGCCAACCGCGGATGATCGTCGCGAATGATCCGGTCCAGAAAGGCCGCCGCGCGATCGGGATCGTCGAATGTGAAGTGTTCAAACTCTGATTTCATGACTTCCTGCAACTCAACGTGTCGAACGGACGCATTCGGCGATTGGGCCGCAGGTTCACGGCCGGAACGTCCGGCCGATTCGTTCGCCTGCCTCGGCCAACAAGGCCGCCGCGTTCGCAATCGCGTACTCCGGAGTAACGAATTCGCCGGTCAGGGAATGGACCGCTTCGATTCCCGCGGAGTGCACGGCCTCACAGCCATCGCCGAGTATGCCCGCCACGGCGATGACCCGTACGCCGGCCTTCTGTGCAATCGTCGCCACGCCGACGGGAGTCTTGCCGTGGATGGATTGTCCGTCGAGTTTGCCTTCCCCTGTGACGACGAAATCGGCTCCTTCGAGCCGCTCCGCCAGGCGGCATGCAGCGGCAACCAGGTCCACGCCGGGGCGAAGGCTACCACGAGCGAACGCGACAAGGCCAGCGCCCAACCCGCCCGCAGCCCCCGCGCCAGGCAACTCGGCGATCTCGATACCCAACTGGTCGCGTACGACGTGGGCGAAATGACGCAGCGCCTCGTCCAGTTCCTCTGCGTCGCGTGGACTCGCACCCTTCTGAGGTCCGTAGACGAAAGACGCGCCGTTGGGACCACAGAGCGGATTGGAAACGTCGCAGGCTACCTGAACTGTGCAATGGTCAATGGCTGGGAACCGAATCGACGTGTCGATTCGCGCGAGATCGGCGAGCGCAGCCCCACCCCGAGGCAACGGATTACCGGAGGCATCCAGGAATCGGTACCCCAAGGCTTCCGCCATGCCCGCGCCGCCGTCGTTCGTGGCGCTGCCGCCGATCCCGATGATGATGCGCGTCGCGCCGCCATTCATCGCGGCCCGGAGCAGTTCGCCGGTACCGTAGGTGGTCGCGATACGCGGGTCTCTGCGCTCCTTTGGAACCAGCGCAAGTCCTGAAGCCGACGCCATCTCGATGACCGCCGTTGTGCCGTCGCCCAGCACGCCGTAAACCGCGTCAACGGGATCGCCGAGCGGTCCGGTAACGGTGAGCGGAACTGTAGAGCCGCCGGTCGCCGCGACCAGAGCATCCACCGTGCCCTCCCCACCGTCGGCCATGGGCACGAGTTCCAACTCCGCGTCAGGTAGCGCGCGCCGCAGCCCGGAGGCCAACGCTTCCGAAACTTCAAGGGCGGAAAGGCACTCCTTGAACGAATCCGGGGCAATCACGATGCGCATGAAGGAACTCTCTTTTGATTGAGACTGAGCAACACAGCCGTTTCCTATCTGGTTGCTGGCTCCCAGTATACCCCTTCCATCTGCCGCGGGTCGTTCCCTCAGTTGACATCCCATTACGACGTTCTCAAGAATGAACTTCTGGTCATCTTGGGTCCACGACAAGGAGGCGGGTGCTATGCGATTCACGCGCAGACAGTTCATCGGGTTGATCGGTGCCGCGGGGCTGTCCGGCTGCGCGCGGGTGGGGCTAGACAAGGTCGCCGACATGGATGTCATGCCCGGCGGACCCGGGCGATTCACCTTTGCAGCCATTGGAGACCTGCATGTGCTGGACGCGCGCAGTACGGGCATCGTGAACCAGGCCGTCGATGCCATCAACGCGCGGGACGACGTGCGGTTCACTATTGTGCTTGGCGACCTCGCGACGGATGGCGAGTACGTGGAATTGAACCTCGCGCATACGTCCCTCGCGCGCTTCGAAAAACCCCACTTCCTTGTTCCCGGCAATCACGACGTGAACATGCGCGCGAAGAACATCTACGGCAACTACACGAAACTGTTTGGTGACGCCAACTGGCGCGACGAGGAAGAAGGTTGGCTGTTCATGGGGATCGACTCCACCAACGAAGCCAAGAGCGACGTGGCGATCCGGCCCGATCAAATCGCGTGGATCGAGAAGCAGTTGAAGAAAACGAACACGAAACGGCCTATTGCGCTCATGACGCATCATCCGTTCAATCCGAATACGAAGTACCGCGTGCAGAATGCGGACGAAGTGCTCGCCATGTTCTCGGAGCACAACCTGAAACTCGTCGCCGCCGGGCACTTCCACGGCAACCAGGAGGAAACCCGCGACGGCATCCTGTTCACGACGACGGCCTGCTGCTCCTCCACCCGCGACAACCACGATGGCACGTCAGCGAAGGGCTACCGGCTGTTCCAGGTGGACAAGGAAACGGTAACGACAGAGTTTGTCGCTGTAGTGGCATGACCTTTTTCGATGAAGGAGAGCATCGACGTTCCAGTTCTCCGAAAAATGGGCCAAATTTCCCCATAAGGAAATTCACCGCATCTTTAATGCGTCCGGTCTTTGCTCGTTCCACCTATCGAAATCGAATCGAATACAGGTCGGCTTCGTTCATCGTAATGTGTAACCGCACCGGTTTACCTGCGAGTTCTCTCAGTTCCGCGTTGCCGCCCCAGGTCACGGCGCGCTCGATGGTGTCGCCGTAGATTTCGTCGCAGTCGTTTAGTGTATGGCCCGGGATCGCCGCACCAAACTCGTCTTGCAGTTCGATGCGGATGGTCCCCGCGGCGGAGGTGGAGAAGTTGATGACCAGTTCCACTTCGCCGGCGCCTTTCACCTCGGGGTCGTCGCTAAACGTCAATGGTTTAGTCGTAAAGGAACCGCCTTCCGCAGGCGCGTTCACGGAAACGAATCCATCCTGCCGGATGGTGAAGCGCCGATAGTGGCAGGGCCCCACGTAGTAGCCTTCCGTCAGATAGAGCGAGTATTCATCAGGCGTGTCGGGCAACGTGCCCTTGGTGCGCAGGATGCCCCAGGCGGTCATGTTGTTGCGGTTTACCCACCGCGTGTCCTGGAGGCCGGGGCGCACAAACGCTTCACGCCAGCGGTTCCACTGCATGCCGTCGCGGCTCGTCATGAACACGGCATCGGACACGCCCGTGACGGGATGGTCCACTGGTTTGCGGTCGGGTACGAACCGCTTCGGAAACGCCATGAAGATATGCGGCGCGCGGGGGTAGGCGATGGTCGCATTGGTGTACAGGTGTTCCGGCGGCGTGCCCTCGGTGTACGTGATCCACTGAGGATCGGTCCAGTTAACAAAATCCTGCGAGGTGGCCATCATGATCGCGCGGACTCCCTCATTAAAGCCCCGGTGGAAGTCGACATACTGGCCGCGAACAGTATCCCAGAATGCGAGATTCTGCGAATCGAAGGCGCCTACCGTAATCACGGGTTCCTCGCGGATGAGTGACCAGTGGAGACCGTCCGGCGATTGAAAGGCTATCAAGCCTTTGTCCGGGCCGCTCGCCAGCGCCTTGTACAAGGCTTCCGGCGCGCAATCGGGATTCGCATCCTTGAAAGGCGCGAAGTTGTGGACGCCCTCCCACACGATGTTGTTGGCTTTGGACCCCTCGAACTCGATGATTCCCAGTTCCGGCTTCGTCCAATGGATGCCGTCCGTGCTTTCCGCGTAACAGGCGCGTTGGCCGCCGTGCTCCTCGGTTTCCACGTTGTAATCGGAACCCCGGTAGTACATGCGGAAGAGGTCGCCGTCCTGGAATACGGTCACGTAACAACTCGTATTGCCTTCCCACGGCGCATCGGTGGTCAATGCAATCTCGCGGGCGATGGGATGGTGGAGTTGAAGCGCGACGTTGTCCATGGAGTCGATCAAGTAGTCATCTACCAGCGGTTCCAAACGAGTACCGATGTCGAGGGGTTGGGCAAAAGCCGGGGCGACCAATAACAGAACGACACCGGCTCGAATCGCGGATGAAACAAACGGATGCATGGAAAAGCTCCTCTCGCTGACGCTGGAACTTGCGTTGCTCACTGCCCTCGACCATAGCAGGAAACCGCGCCCAATGCCCAATTTGGGCACGCGGCGCATTCTCCAAAGTGCGTGCTATACTCGATGTATTCACTCCAAGACTTCAACGAAGCGAACTCCATCCACAGAGGAGGACCGTCATCGTGTTGCACCGCTTTCGTATTGAGTCACTGTCGCGGCTGCTACTGCTCGCCATCCTATTCATCATACCGGTCGTCGGTGGTTGGGCCTTTGCGGGCGACTGGTCCGCGAACTGGGATGGCGTGCCCAATCGAGTGTGGATTGGCCCCGAATTCTGGGCGAACCGCTTGCAGGATTGGCGCGTGCAGGATGGACGGCTCGAATGCGTCGAGTCGGCAAAGAACAAGCCGATGCGCGTGGTTCATTCATTGACGCACTCGATTGCCAGTGGCGATGGCGAGTTTTCGATGACCGTGTTGATTGCGCCCATGAAGCCGGGCGGCGAACGCAACGCCGACGCGTGGGCAGGCTTTTTCATTGGTGCGGGCGGACACGATGTGGACTATCGGCTGACCGCGCTCACGCACCATTGGACCGGTGCAGATGGCGGTCTGGTCGCAGCCATTGACGCGACGGGACAGGCTTTCTTCTGCGACAACACGACGGAGGGGCGTCCCCGGCTTCCGACGAGAATCAACGCAGGTGAGGGGTTCGCAGAAACCTGGGAGCGCCCGGTACGTCTGGACATGACGTGTGAACGGCGCGACGGCACGTATCATCTGACCCTCTCTGCGTCGGACGCCGAGAGCAACTACCCCCTGAGTCACGTGAGGCTTTCCAAGATCGATCCGGATTTGGTCGAGGGCAGTCTGGCCTTGGCGTCGAATGGCGGAACGGGTTTCTGGTTCGACGACTGGACGGCATCAGGCAGCAGCATCACCGCTATCCCGGAGCGCGCCAACGGACCCATTTTGGGGGCGCTGCACACGCTTAGCCGCGGCACGCTCAAGCTGACGGCGCAGTTTCCGCCCATCGGCGCGGACGACATTCAAACCGCGACGTTGGAGATCCGGAATGCCGACGGCGCATGGACAGTGGCAGACGAAACGCGCATCACCGAGGACAGCTACACCGCGCCGTTTCGCGTTGAGAATTGGGACGCGGACCGCGATGTCCCCTATCGGGTCGTCTATGAACTCAAGACGGGCGCA
>JAHDWY010000115.1:0-935 GCA_023384315.1 Candidatus Hydrogenedentota bacterium
ATGGCTTCGGGTACTCCTTCATCCGCTTTCTCAAATCTGAGATTCGAGATTGGCAACCACTCATCATGCCCATAGGGCTGCGGATCTTCGCCATCGACAATCCCGTCACCATCCGCATCCACTTCGCTCATGCGGTCGTAGGGCCGCTCCGGAATGTCCTTCACCACGTCGTGCCAGCGCATGGCGAACTCGCCGCGTGTCATGGGCTCGTTCGGATACCCGATGACCTGCGCAGTCTCTTTGGTCAACATGGTCCGCGCCAGGACTTCGTGCCGCCACTCGTCCGTCGCGGGATCGTCCGGACGGAAATCCACCTCTTGCTTCGTCATTGGAAAGGCCCGCCGCGCTGCCAGCAAATTGATCGCCTCGAAGGCTGGATGATCGGTCGCGAGATCGCGGTACGGCCACAGCGTCGAAGGCTGGCCGCCATCCAGCCGCTCACAGAGTCCCCGCCGCGTTTCCTCCAACATCATTGGATCGTCGGGAATCGCGCGCGGCGCAACATCGTGCCGTAGTGCTACCGCCACCGTGGCCCCCGCGGCCTGCCCGATGGCCATGGACTGGTCGTGCAGCCGCACCGCCGAACTCACGATGCTGCTGTAGCCGAGGTTCTTCTGTGCGCCGATCAATCCGTCCACCGATTCGGGAATCAAGCTGCGCATGGGGAAGAGGGAGCGGCCGCTGTACGGCGGACCCCAGGTCCGGCCTTCCTTGAAATACCATTGCCACGGTCCGCTCGGATCGCCGTCAATGAACTTGCGCCCCGTCGGATGAAAATCGAACTCAAAGATCCACGAGGCCACGCCGTCGTAGTACATGTGCTCCGCAAAGGCCCCGTTCGTGCGCGCGCCGTTCACGTCCATCGTGTCCTGCTGCTTCATCATGTACAGGGCTTTCAAGCGCAGCGATTCGCGGATATACGGTTTCATGGGAAG
>JAHDWY010000115.1:945-9511 GCA_023384315.1 Candidatus Hydrogenedentota bacterium
TTGTCCGGCGTGCCGAACTCGTCGCTCAACGCGCAGCGCCGGAACCTGGAGCGGGTGTGTTCGTTCCGATCGTGTACCGCCGTTTGCAGGTAATGCAGGAACCCGAGCGATTGCAGTTTTGCGTCCTCGAAGACGATCTGCCGCTGCGCGCGGGTCATGCACACGATGTTCTTTTTCGACGCCCCCGCTTCGTTCGCTTCCAGCGCGTCCACGACCCGTTGCGGCAACACGTCCAAGGGGTAATCCTGGGGCGTGTAACACAGGAGAATCACGTCGGGATGTTCGATCCCCAATTCGTAACTGTCCACCACGCGGCGCGATTTGTAGATGACTTCCTGGTCGAACGTTTGCCACGAGTAGTTGCGCGCATCGTACGTGGACGGCGGCGGAATGATTGCGTCCGCCTCCGTTTCGATCACCATCATCGTGTACGAAATGGGGTTCATGTCGGTGAGCGGATAGCCGTCCCGCGATTCCGGCGCGAGCGGTTCGCCGTAGGTGCTCTTCAAGTCCGGACCATACTCAAACGCCGCGCCCGCCGCTTGCACCACCTCGCCCCAGTCCGACGCGTCGATGGTGAGGGGTGCATGCACGGTAAAGCGATCCCCGTCGCCTCCCGTAGGCGCAAAGGTCACCGCCTTCAGCGTACCGTCTTCAACCGTCGCCGAGACGGGAAAGTGATTGCTGATAATCCGGAGTTGTCCCGAGTCCACGTACGGACGCACCATTTCACGAAAAGCCGCTTCCGCATGCACCGGCCGGCAGGTCGTGTGCACGTGGGTGAACCCCGGCCGCGCCGCGCCGTAGCGTTCCAGGTTGTCCGCCTCGATCCGGTCCATCACTTCCTTGAACAACCCTGACCGCGGGAAGGGAAAGCGGTTCACCGGGCCCCGGTTCTCGTCGATGGCCACCAACGACTCCGCCGTGAACTGTCCCCCCAGCCAATCGATGTCGTTCACCAGCACGATCGACCCGACGCCCATCCGCGCCGCCTGCACCGCCGCCGCGCACCCCGACTCCGTACCGCCCACGATCAGCAAATCGGCCTGAAGGTTATCTGACGAGTGCGCATTCATCGGGATCAAAGCAATCGCGCATAGGAAAAAGAGAGTGGCAAATCGATTCAGCATGATAGGAGGCTAAAGGACCGAACGCTCTGATTCAACAAGAGCGCCGTCCCCGTTTCACTCATATTCTTCGAATTGTTCACGGAGCGAGGCAAACGTGAACTCCCCCTTCGAAGGGGGCAGGCCCGAAGGGCCGAGGGGGATGTTCTTCCTCCAGCCTCCCGTCTCCAGCCTCAAAACCTGATCTCATACCCGATACACAAATGCGGCTCCAGCGGGTGCTTCGTGACGATGTCGTACTTCTCCTTCACCAGCGGCCACTCCTCCGGCAGGCACGCGCAATACAGGTACTCGATCCCGATATAGTTCCGGCCGACCGCGTCCTTGACCTCGTCCGTGGGCCGCATGCGGAACCGGTAATGCCGCCCGATCTCCTTCATGCCGAGCCGCTGATAGTAGCGCTGCGCCCTGCGATCCTGCGTCCAGTACTCGAGCCGGTGAAAGCCTTTCTCCTTCGCGTTCTCCACCGTCGCGTTGATCAGCAACTCGCCGATCCGATGCCCCGTGTACTCCGGCAACCGCCCGAACTCCAGCACGTACCCGCCCACGCTGTCCTTAAGGAAACAAAACTCGCCCGGCTCATTCTCGTACTGCGCATCCGTCAACCCGACGATCTTTCCCTCGTGCAATGCCACCAATCGCGTCGACTGAAACCCCTCATATGCCGGCCGCTCCTGGATCGTGTAATTCCACGCATGCGAAATGCTCAGGATGATGGCATGCACCCGCATCCACTCGGCCTCATCCTCCGCCCGGTACTCCCGAATCTCAATATCCACGCGCCATTCTCCAAACTCGATTCACTGGCCCACAGATTACACCGATTATCACCGATTAAGAAACACCCTAGGAGCATGGGCATCCCGCCCGTGTAGTATCGTAATCTCAGATGTGGCGCGATTTGCGGGGACGCCGCGCTTGACCGTAGCCGAAGGTTGGTGATCGAATGAAGCCCCGGATGGGGCGAAAGACTGTTGCCCAGGGTGGAGCGAGGCACGAGCGGAACCCTGGGTAAGGTGACTCCTGAATTGATCAAGCCCTGGAAGGGCGGCAGAACACTCACCGTCTACCCGCCGCCTCCGCGATTCCCGACGGATACCCCGTTTCTCCCGGCGCGATGCCGAAATTGTTATCATGCTCCTTACAAGTCTCGATCCGGTTCTGCGCGCGGTTGTTGTAGTTCATCGGTGTCTCGACGCCGTACACGACGTTCCCCGTAATCTCGATGAACCCGCTGCCTTCATCGAGGTAAATGCCGCCCGGCCATCCCGGGTTGTCATGGATCAGATTCCCCTCGATCACCGTCCCGGGCTGATTGCCCAGGGTATACACGCCGCCGCCGTCGTTGCGCCGCTGCATCACGCGGTAAATGTGATTCCCCGCGATCCGGTTGTCGCGCGCAGGCGTCGGCTTTTCGTACACGAACGGGATCGGATAGTTCCCGCCGCCGCTGTCTTCCTCGCCCCAGCCCCATCCAATCGAAATGCCGGAGTAGGGGAGATCGCGAATCTCGTTGTGCTCGATGACCGTGTCCTGCACGTAGCCCGCGAAGATGCCCACGCTGTCCTCGAACTCCGCGCCGACGCGCTCGATGAGGCAATCGCTCACGCGGTTCCCTCGCACCACCATCGCCGGGTCCGCGGGATGATGATCGTCTTTCTGCACGTCGCCGATCTGAATCCCGCTCCCCGAGATATCCGCAAAGGTACAGCGCGACACCACGCAGTTCTGCGACCCGCGCGTCAAATCCAGCCCCGCGCCGCCCAACCGCGTGAAGGTACAATTCTCGAACACGATCCCGTGACCGTATTCCACGACCACGTTCGCGGGACTCTTCACGTATTCGTTGTGGAGATTCACCAGCGACCCGTCCCGCTCGAAAAGGTTAGTCGGCTCGATCGTAAAATTCGCCTGCACGTCCGCATGACCGATCCTGCTCGGACCTAACCACGTCGCGTCCGCGAAGGTGATCCCCTCGTAGCGGACATCTCGCACCGGCGCATCCACGGTACCCCGCAGCGCCACCAGCGTCTCCAACACCGGCACCACACACGCCGCCGCCGCCATGTCCTCGCCCTCGCGCGGGAGGTAGTAGATCGCCTGCGTCTCGCCGTCGTGGTACCACTCGCCCGGTTCGTCCAACAGTTCCAGCGCGTTCTCCACGTACGCGGGATACTCTGCCTTCACCCCTTCCTTCCGGCAGAGCAGGTAGAAGTTCGGCTGCTGCATCACCAGCTCCGCCGCGCCGTCACCGTTCCGCCGCACCGACGCCACGCGCCCGATCATGTGACTCCACGAATTGTGGAACCCCAGTTCCAGATCCCCCGGACGCGCCCAATCCGCCATCGCGCCGTCCGCCATGCGGAACCCCGCTTCCTCATCAATCGCTGCCAACGCCCCGAACCGTTCCGCCCCCTCGAGAAACGCACCCCGCGCCCGCTGCGCCCGCACCCCGTTCACATACAACTGCCGGCACGCCGCAATGTCCGTCTGCGCCTTCCAACGCCCATTCTCATCCGGCGACCAACCCGTCACCACCACGCCCCCGCTCACCACTGGCCGCGCCCCCTCCGCCGCCCGAAACACCAGCCCCGAATCCTCCGCCCCCAACACCAACGGCTCGGTCAACGGATACACGCCGTCCGCGAATTCGATAACCACCTCGCCATCACCGCGCGGTGTACGACGCGTCGCGTCTACCGCTGCGATCACAGTGCGAAATGCATCCGTACTCGCCCCCGTTACCGCATCATTGCCATCCGGTGAGACGCGCACCAAGACCTCGACTTCCGCCGCGACGCCGCACAACACAGGCAAACATAACAAGGTGATGAACGGAACAAAGCGGCGCATAAAGAATTCCTCCTAACGATAAGAAGCGTGTGCAGACATATAGTGAATAGAGAGTCATCGCGATACGCGGCGATACTCGGAGTGCGGAATCCTATGCTTCCTCCTCGACCCCGGACCCCGTCCGCTCGCGCAAAATGAACGTCGCTTCCTCGACATCCTCCTCCGCGACGAGGATCTCCACTTTGCCGAGCCCATCGACCGCCAACGGCAAGACGTTGTGCGGCACTTCGGAATTCGTGCGCGCGGAAACCCCATGCGCGCCCAGACACGACACAATGACATCCGCCTCGTGATCGCTCCAGCATTCATAGATGGCCACCAAGGGCCGCCCCGTGTCGTCGAAGATCATGGTAGGTGTCCTTCGCTACCCGCGTTTCCGCCGCAGGCGCTACGATAGCCGCGACCGCATTGTGCCCGTTAGTAGCTTCGTTCTTCTACGATATACGTTGCCCGCACTGGGAGCGCCATGCTCCAGCGTGGCTGCTTCGGACGGCAAGTCCGGACCCCGCACCGCATCGTCGTATACCGCAGCGACTTCATCTACTCCTCCGACATCGCCAGGCTGGAGCCAGGCGCTCCCAGTGGGGCCGCACTCCATTATCGCCGACTTGTGACTCTTGGCTCGTTCCGCTGCGCATCGGCGTGGGTATAGCGATGGGTTTACGAATCCCCCTATCCCGTGTCTAACCCGCTCAGAATACTATGAATACTGACGCGAAATCCTTGAACTTCGCGGAGTTGCTGTGCTATGGTCCGCCATTCATTTGGAGTACTTTCGACGTGTCCGAGACCACCAAAGCCAAACAAGATACGAAGAACGCCGCGTCCGAGAAGGAATACAAGGACACGGTGCACCTGCCGTCCACCGATTTCCCCATGCGGGCGAACCTGACCCAGCGTGAGCCGGAGATCCTTAAGCGGTGGGACGATATGGACTTGTATGGCAAGATGCGGCAGCGCGCCAAGGGCCGCACCAAGTTCGTGCTCCACGACGGGCCGCCCTACGCCAACGGCGAACTCCATTCCGGCCACGCCCTCAACAAAGTCCTCAAAGACCTCGTCGTCAAGACGAAGCAGATGGCCGGATTCGACGCGCCGTATGTGCCCGGGTGGGACTGCCACGGGCTGCCCATCGAGCACAAGGTGACCACCGAACTCGGCGACGCGGCCAAGACCATGTCCCAGGTCGAGATCCGCCGGCGGTGCCGCGAGTTCGCGCTGAAGTACGTCGATATCCACCGCGAAGGCTTTAAGCGCCTTGGCGTAATGGGCGAGTGGGGGAACCCCTACCTCACGCTCAGCCCGAATTACGTGGCGACCATCATCCGCAACTTCGGCGACATCTACGAGACCGGCGCCATCTATCGCGGACTCAAACCGATCTACTGGTGCCCGTCCTGCGAGACGGCCCTCGCCGAAGCGGAGGTCGAATACGCGGACCGCACGTCGCCGTCCATCTACGTGAAGTTCAAAGCCGACAAGAAAGTTCCCGGCCTCGATGGCGCGGCGTACTTCGTGATCTGGACAACGACCCCGTGGACCCTTCCCGCGAACCTCGCGATCACGGTTCATCCCGATTACGAGTACACCGCCTATAAGGTCAACGGCGAATGGCTCATCATGGCCAGCTACCTCGGTCCCGCCGCGCTCGAAGCGAGCGGCATCACGGACTACGAGAAAGGCCCCCAGTTCAAGGGCGCCGATCTCGAAGGCCTGACCTATCAGCACGTCATGTTCCCGGATCGGATCTGCCCGATCATCCTCGGCCTCCACGTCACCCTCGACGCCGGTACCGGCTGCGTGCATACCGCGCCCGGCCACGGTCAGGAAGACTACGTGGTCGGCATGAAGTACGGCATCGATCCGTTGTCGCCGGTCGACAACAGCGGCGTCTTCACGAAAGACGCCGGACCCTACGCGGGCTTGCAGGTCTTCGATGCGAACAAGCGCATCGTCGAAGACCTGAAGACCGCCGGTGTACTCTTGTCCACCAGCCCTTATCAGCACAGCTACCCCCACTGCTGGCGTTGCAGCGGACCCATCATCTTCCGCTCCACGCCGCAATGGTTCATCAGCATGGACCCCAACGGGCTTCGCGAGAAGGCCTTGAAGGCCGTCGACCAGGTCCGCTGGATTCCGGAGTGGGGGAAAGAGCGCATCTACGGAATGATCGAGCAGCGTCCCGACTGGTGCATCAGCCGCCAGCGCGCCTGGGGCGTGCCCATCCCGGTCTTCTACGGCAAGACCAGCGGCGAAGTCTACGCGAACGCCGCCAGCTTCAAGAAGATCGAACAGCTCGCGCTCTCCGCCGAAGACGGCATCGACCGCTGGTTCGACACGCCCGCTTCGGAACTCGTGCCGGAAGGCGCGAAGTGCCCGGAGTCCGGCGAGACGGAGTTCGTCCACGAGAAGGACATCCTCGACGTGTGGTTTGACTCTGGCACCAGCAGCCGCGCGGTCTGCGAAGTGTGGCCCGACTTGCAGTGGCCTGCCGACATGTACCTCGAAGGCAGCGATCAGCATCGCGGCTGGTTCCAGTCCTCGCTGCTTCCCGCCATCGCCGCCAAGGGCGCGCCGCCCTACAAGTCCGTGCTGACCCACGGCTACGTGGTCGACGGCGAAGGCAAGGCCATGTCCAAGCGCCTCGGCAATTACGTCGGCCTCCCCGACCTGTTGTCCAAGTACGGCGCGGACATTGTGCGGCTCTGGGTGACGAGCGAGAACTACCGGCAAGACATCCGTATCTCGGACGAGATCCTGACGCGATTGCAGGACAGTTACCGGCGTTTCCGCAACACCTTCCGCCACATGCTGGGCAATCTTTTCGATTTCAAGGCGGAAAATGCGGTGGCTTACGAGGATCTCCTCGACATCGACCGCTGGGCCTTGCACAAACTGCAACTACTGAAGAAACGAGTGCTGAAGGCCTACGAAGACTACGAATTCCACGTCGTCTACCACGCCACGCACAACTTCTGCGCCGTGGACATGAGCGCATTTTACCTTGACGTTTTGAAGGACAGACTGTATACCTTTGCCACCGATTCGCGGGAGCGGCGCGCCGCGCAGACGGTGCTCGCGGAGACGCTGACGGACCTGCTGACCCTGCTGGCGCCGGTCCTGTCGTACACGGCCGACGAGGCATGGCAGTTCCTCCCGGAGCACCTGCGAACCTCGGAAAGCGTGCATTTGGAACAGTTTAAGTCGATTCGATGCGAGTGGATTCTCCCCGAGACCCATGCCCAGGAATGGGAAGAAATTATGCGGGTGCGTGGCGTTGTTTCGAAGGAGCTTGAGGAGGCGCGAAGGGCCAACCAGATCCGGTCATCCCTTCAGGCTGCGGTATCGTTAGAACCGGGAACTGAAGCGGTCGCCTCCGTGCTGGCGAAATACGAGCATCAGCTCGACGACATTTTCATCGTTTCAAAAACCGAACTGCAAGGCGTCACGAAATTGACGGATTCAGAGGGAGCGCCGGTCCGCGCAACGGTGTCGCGGGCGCCCGGCGAAAAGTGCGTGCGGTGTTGGCACGTGCGCGAATCTGTGGGTACCGTGACAGGGCACCCGGGCATCTGCCAAGTGTGCGCAACTCAACTCGGAGTCGAGTAAATGAACAAACGGGATGCGAAGAAATTCGAAAAGCTGCTCTACGCCGAACGCGACCGGCTCGTTTCGGGAATCCAACGCCTGGAAGAGGAAACCCTCTATCAGCCCGCGAGCGACCAGACCGCGGACGTTTCCAGCTACGCGGAAGTCGGCACGGATAACTTCGAGCGCGAAACCGCATTGAGTATCGCCAGCGGCGAATCTGCGTTGCTCCAGGATGTGTCCGACGCTTTGCGACGGATCAAAGACGGCAAGTACGGCGATTGCGAAGGGTGCGAGCAAGAAATCCCACGCAAGCGGCTTGAGGTGTTTCCCTCCGCACGCTACTGCATCGAGTGCCAGACGAAGATCGAAAAGTACGGAAGCCTGTAGTGCGTTCGCGCGTGGTTTCCGGGCGCACGGGATGACCGCGTTTTCACGAGCGTACTTCTGACGGCTCGACCGAGTTTCGATTGCCGAAGGCGGATTAGCGGTGCCGGGACAGGAAATGCTTGGGGGAGCGTGTTCAGGAAGCTACACTCGAACTGCCCTCATCTGTTCGTTTAAGGAATCTGCACGTGGCCGGCGCGATTCGCCGGCCTCGCTCGTTGCGACGCAGTGGTACCAGTAGTCTCGCGGTATAAGCCCGCACAGAGGAGTCGAATGCTCCCCACACTTTTTAAGATTGGCCCCGTGCCCATTCATTCCTATGGCCTCATGATGGCCATCGGTTTTCTCCTGGCCCTCTACTTCGTGCGCCGCGATGCCCCCCGTTTCGGACTCGACCCCGATCGCCTGAGTGACATGGCCTTCTGGCTCCTGCTTTCCGGGATCGCCGGTACTCGCTTGCTCTATATCATCATGTTTCACGATGAGTTCAGTTGGTCCCGCCCCATCGAGTGGATTGCCATTTGGAAAGGCGGCCTCGTCTTCCAGGGCGCCATTCCACCGGCGCTTGCGGTCTTGTATTACTACTCGCGACGCTACGGTATGGGCTTCTG
>JAHDWY010000116.1 GCA_023384315.1 Candidatus Hydrogenedentota bacterium
TTCTACGTTGAGCTGGTCGCATTTCATTGAAAGCACAAGGTCGCGATACTTTGGGTCGGCTCGGAGCTTGAACCAAGCCATCGAACACCATCGGTAATCTTCCGCGTCTTTCACGATGCCGTGTTTGACGGGATTGTAATGCGTGTAGTTCAGGCGGGCGAGGTAATTCTTCTGATACGTGAGGCACGTGTCCCGGTATCTGTACCAGCACTTCCGTCCGCTCTGACCGTCGATCTTGTTAACCCACACGGCCGTTTTGGAATGGATGGCGTTCAGCATCGTCTTCAGCGTTTCGGCGTTTTCCGGAGCGCAGGCGACAACGTGATAATGGTTTGCGAGAATTGCCCATGCTTCCAGGCGCCAGTTCCAGCGTTGTGCTTGTTCAAATCGCGTCTCCATCAAATAGTCCCGTTTCGCAGGCGTGTCGAACAGCATGCGCTTCAGGTAGGTTCCTGACGTAATGAAGTAAGTCGCGTGGGGCGCGAACAAATGTGATGGTGCATGAGGCCAGTTGGAGAATGCCGTATCCGCGTGGGGCGCCATGGCGCCCTATGGAGTGCGGCCACGCTTCGGCGTGGCTGCTTTGAATTCGATAAGGGCTGTGGTCCTAAGATTGTCCCGACCCGAAATTGCGCAACAGATCGTTGTCAACATGGAGATTCTCCAATTTCAGCAGTAGCGATTATATCCCCAATAAACAAGCCGTACAGCTTCTTAGGTCACCCTGTCCAGCCGAATACAAAGCAGTCGCAAGCGACCGCACTCCATATAGATCGTAGACTTAGCGTAGCGATCCCAACGACCGAACCTATTCTTTGTCGAATTCTTCTTGCCAGAGTCTCGGCTCGATGGGTGGCCAACGTTTCGGCACGACACCATCCAGCGCCTTCTGCAGGTCCGCGTGAAACGTGGTATCGTCCGCAATCCCTCGAAACTTTGCTGCGTACTCTTCGGCTTCCTCTTTCCTGTCATTGACAGCGAGCAACGCGACCAAGGTGCACGCAGTGTTTGAGAAGGATTGGTTGGCAAAATGTCGAAGCCCTATGGCCTGCTTTTTATAGCCCTCTTTATCTTTTTGAACTGCGATTCGCTCGTGCGCGTTGCGGGTCGCTACCGCGATTTCGAATGCGAGCTTGGGTACAAGGTACTTACCGCAGAGCGCATATTCGTGCTGCTCGATTAGCACTGGATGTGCATGAATGTACGCCGGTTTTGCCTTCTCGGGTTTGTTTGCGTCGAGCCAACGAAACACCTCAACCGTCTTTTCCGGCTCGTCCAGGATGTCGTTGAAGGTGACGAGGTCAGAAAACAGGTCGGAATTGGTTTCATCCCCACACAATTGACGTGCCGTTTCGTCGCGCATGGCTCGAAATCGTTCCAACGCCGTCGGATACTTGTAGCCTAGGCGGCGCCACGCAAAGATCGCGTAGGTCAACCGGACACCGCAAAGGGAAGGTCGCAGACGCAACGCGTTTTCGTGGTACCAAACGTGTTTCTCAAGGGCCTCTTCGTAGCGCCCTTCTTTCGCGGCGGCGATGGCTTCGTCGAGCACTTGATTGGGGCTGAGATCTGACATTATTTCCGACATTTCCTGCTCATAGGCCTCAAGTATGACCCTAGTTACTATACCACGGAGGCCTTATGGTGTGCGGCCACGCTTCGGCGTGGCTGCTTTGTATTCAGGGACGCCAGCAGCCCTAAGATTCTCCCAGCGCGAGAACTTTCGATAGATTGTCGTCAACGTGGTTGTTCTCCGATCCAGGTGGGTGTAGTTGTTGCCGCAAAGACCAAGCTGATTTGTTTCTTAGGGCACCGTGTCCAGACGGATACAAAGCAGCCGCAAGCGACCGCACTCCATAGGGTGACCGAGAACTGTACCGGTTCCGCTATTACTTAACGCAAACCCACATCTACGGATAGATCGATTCCGGCGGCGCTCCTTCGAACTTTAACCAGGTGACGTAGTGGTTGCCGGTTTGGCCGGCGCTGGAGAGATCGCAGACGCGGAGAATCGAGCCGTCGGCCATGGGGATGGACATGAGGCTCCAGGGTGCGATGGGACCGTCCCAGGGTTCCGGCGTGAACACCAGCGATTTCCAGTCCACGGCGGGCAGCGATCCGGGGTCCACGTCATTGTAGCGCGCGTCGTAGGCGTAGAGGAGCGGACCGCGGTACACGGAGATCTTGCCATCGTACGCTTCCGCGCCGACCCAGTAGCGCGGCGTGAAGTCGAGGGACAACTCGATCCGGTCGCCGGTTTTCCATTCCCGGTTCAACGTGAGATAGGCACCCGGCGTGACATTGCCGACAGCGTCGCCGTTAACAGATACCTCTGTGTTCGTCGACCATCCCGGGATACGCAGGCGCAGCGTGAACGCTTCTGGCTGTCCGGTCACGACGGCGATCTGCACGCGGCCGTTGCGCGGGTAGTCGGTGTCCTGCGTGAGCGTGATCGTGTTTCCAGAAGGCAGCGTTGCGGCGTAGGTGCCGGGTCCGTAGAAGTTCAGCGCGAGCCCGTCTGCGTGCTGCATAAGCGCCCATTGGCCGATCATGCCGAGGGGCCGGTTCGCATTCACGGCGCAGCAGTTGAGATCGGGTCCCGCCTTGGGGGCTTGCCACGGCAGTTCGACGCCGAAGACGCGCGTGCCGTCCATGGGCACGTTGTAGGCGCAGGCGCGTCCGCTATACGGAATCGCGCCGAGGGCGCTGTTCAGCGTGCTCCATTCGATCTCGTCGGCCACGGTGGAATCGCAGGTCATGCGGAGCATGTCGACGGACATGGCGATCCAGGCAACGGTGCAGCAGGTCTCGATGGCGCCCTGATGGTAGGGCGTTCCGGTGAATCCTTCGCCGGACGTGATGCCGCCCGTGTTGTGGCGGTCGCCCGCGAGGCAACTGTGCCAGATGTGCTCGAAGGCTTTCCGGTACTGCTCGTCGCCGGTGAGCCAGTACAACTCGGCGAGGGCCTGCCAATCGTGTATGGCCTCCCACCGGTGTTGCGGAAACTCGATGACGGGACGGCCCGCGAGCGCCGATTCGAGATAGCGCCCCGCGCCGGGTTCGTTCCACGCGTCGTGAACGATGTACTTGGCGAGGTCGAGGTACCGCGGCACGCCGGTTTTCTTGTAGAGCAACACGAGCGCGTGGCACACGGCCATGTTCATCTGGCCGCCCGCGCCGTCGTTGGTCAAAGTAGGTCCGCCCGGACCAAACGTTTCAAAAAGTAGATCGGCGGCCTTCTCGCAGGCGTCGAGCGCGGGCTCGTAGCCGGTGTCTTCGTAATAGAGCATCAACCCGAGCATGCAATGGTAATGCCCCCACACGTCCCAGTTGCCGCCGGTGAGCCGCGACGATTCGGGGAAGGGTCCGAGGTAACCATTGTCCGCCTGGCACGCGATGAGGTCAACGACAAAGCTGTCGATCCGACCTTTCAGTGCCGTGTCTTGGGTCAGCCGCCACGTGAGTTGCGCGCAGGTCAGGTACTTGCCCGCGAACTCGCCCGCCCAGGGCACCAGCGGATCGCGAACCGGCGTCTTGTCGCGGTCACGGAAGACTTGCAGGATGGCCGGACTCGACTCCGGCGTTTCGAGCAGGTAGCGCTGAATCGCGTTGTCAATCCGTGTGCGGAGATAGCCCTGCAGGTTGTACTGCGCGTCAGGCATCGGATTGAGCACAGGCGAGACGGTATCCGCAGGGGGCGCTTGGGCGGGAGTGTCCCAGTCGTAGAAGGTCAACGAACGGCGTTCGCCCGCGGGCGCTTCGCCGGCCGCGCTCGTTGCGATTACGGTCCACCACAGGGCCGTGGGCGCATCGTTGCGGCTTAGAAACACCGTGGTTGCCGTGCCCGCGTCGATCACGCGGGTGGGTTCATCCGCATCGGCGCTTGCGTACAACGCGACCTGGTAGGATTCCGCGGCCGCGGACGGCGACCATTGCAGTGTCACCCCCTCGCGGCTCCGCGTCTGAAACCCATCGGCGGGGCTGAGCAACCGGAAACCTCCGGGCGGCGGATCGGGTTCTCCGTGGGCTTGGGGTGGGCCAAGGACGGTGAAGACACCGCGTTCGCCCAGCGTGCCGGTTTCCGCGCGGACCCATGCGTCCGAGCGGGCGGACGTGGCGATACGGACCTCGTCGATCTCGCCGTGGAACTGCCAGGGATCAAAATGCAGCAGGCCCCGTCCGATCCGGATCTCATCGACGTTCAACACACCCGGCAAGGCGGCATCGCGTTCGAGCACGACCCCGTTCACGGCAACGGTGCGCGTATGGTTCGCGGCGTCGTAGACCACGGCGGCCGCGTGCCAGGAATCCGTGTCGATGCTCTCCACGTTAAGTTCCGGCGCGCGCTGGCCGTGGCTGGTCGCGTTGGTGTGGACCGTCCCCGGAACCTTCAATCCGAAATTGAACCATTCCTCCGGGCCTTCTGGGTGGATTCCCGAAGCGAGTGTCTGGAGATCCGGGCCTTCCTGCACGCGGAACCGCATCGTTATCGTCAGGGCGTCGCCGATTCCTTTGACGGCGTCGGCGTCGAGTCGAAGGTAGCCGGGGTCTTGCGAAAACTGCGCGTGGTCCGCGAAACCGACCGAGCCCTCCAGTTGAACGCGCGTTTGGTTCCTGGTGGCGTCAGACTCATCGCCCGCGAGGTGGAGCACCGCCCGGTAGGCGTCGTCCCAGACGAAACCGCCTCGTTGCGCGGCGGCCTCAGGGTTTCCGTAGTAGAGGTAGAAATGCTGGCCGGGCGCCCGCGCCGCAACGCGCGGCACCCGAACATGGATCTCCTGCATCGTCGCGTCCCAACGAACGATCTCGTAGTCCAGCGCGTAGCCGCGCGGATCGATGATCCGCAGGTCGCGCCCGCTCTCCACCGCGCGATCGTGAATCCCGAGATCGGAACCCAACCGGAGACTCACCGGGAAATCCGTGAGGTCCGAGTCGAGGAGAGAGGCGTCAAGGTCGACGCGGATGCGATAACCCCATTGAGCATCCCACCATTCGGTCGCCGCAGCGGCCACTCCACAGCAGAACGCAAGAACCAGGATCGAAACCGTTATACGCATGCTCGCTCCCCTCACCGTGATTGCCCCGGAACGACCGACTGGGGCGGCCCGCCTGCCCTACTGCCCAGTACCAACTATAGGCTCGGCCACGTAAAGGCGCAAGGGGCTTCGCTTGGAAATTGCACCTGCAAGGCCACAGGTACGGCCGTCCGGCTCGAGCGCCCCCTCCCCGTTACCCTCGCGAACCCGGGGGCCCATCTTCCGGCTACAGCGGTATCTGCGCCTCGGACACGGATTCCGGTCTGCGGACGACTGACCGGCCGTGACAGTTCGGGATCGGCGAAGCGGGTTGGAAAACCCGCTCTCCTATCAATGCGCATAAACCGGGACAGAACGGGTAGACTGTGGGCACCCGAGTGTTTACGCTTACGCGTCATCCTGAGCACAACGAAGGATCCCTGACGAGGCTGTTTGTGTAGAAACAGTTGCGAGTCAATATAGTCATGACTCCTCCGTTCTCAACATCGCTATCGCTATCGGTATTGCTATCGGGATCGGTATCGATATCGGAATCGAAAACACCTCCCGCATCGAACTCCGATTTCGATACCGATAGCGATAGCGATTTCGATCTCAAAGAGAGGGAGTCCCATGCAGGCACCACTTGAGATGGTACCGGGGAAGGTCATCCGCGATCTGGGGGACGGGTTCGTCCTCCGCTGGAGCACGCGGGCGGATGCGGATGCGGTGGGCGAGTTGTCTTCAATCGTGTTCCACATCCCCGACAGCGATCAGCCGAATCCGCGCGTGCATCGGTGGGCCTCGGACCTTTGCGGACGGCCGCACCCCACCATGTGCGAAGGCTGCGTTACGGTCGTGGAAGATACCCGCGCGAAGCGGCTGGTCTCATCCATGTGCCTGATCCCGCAGACCTGGTGTTGCGAGGACCTCGCCTTTCCCGTGAGCCGGCCGGAGATCGTGGTGACGCGGGAAGACTGCCGGCGGCGCGGGTTCGTGCGGGCCCAGTTCGAGGCTTTCCACGCGTGGAGCGAAGGGCGCGGCGACCGCATGCCATCACCGGGATTCCCTGGTACTACCGCCAGTTCGGGTACGAACTCGCCCTCGACCTCGGCGGAGGACGCCGCACGCCCGTCGGCCTCATCCCCGGGCCGGACGCGAAGTCGGAACGCCCCTATCGCACGCGCCGCGCGACGGCGAAGGACCTGCCGGTCCTCCGCGCCATCTACGAGCACAACACGCGCGACCTGCTCTACACGCTCCAGTATGAGGACGCCGTGTGGCGCTATGACATCGACGGACGGAGTCCCGATACGGGCGTCGCCAGCAACGTGGTCGAAACGGCGGATGGGGAAGTCATCGGCTGGTTCGTCCACCCCTTCTGGAAGTGGGCGGGGCGGATGCACTGCTACACCTTCTGGCTCCTGCCGGGTCATTCGTACCGCGCCGTCACGCCCTACGTCGCCGAGGCGCTGCATTGCTTCGCGGAACACGACGCGCAAGGCAACGACGAGCCCATCAAAACCCTGTTCTGGGAATTGGGTGAACAGCATCCCCTCTACGACGCCTACGCCAAGGAAATGGCAGACACCGTGCCGCCCTTCGCGTGGTACATCCGCGTGCCCGACATCCCCGGCTTCGTCGAGTTTCTGCGCCCCGTCCTCGACCGTCGCCTGGAACAGCCCCCTTTCGCCGGCCACACCGGCACGATCACCATCAACGGCTTCACCTGGGGCATGCGCCTCACCATCGACCGCGGCCACGTCACGTCGGTTGCCCCCTGCCAAGTCGACGTCCACAAAGAACCCGCCGACGCCGACTTCCCCAACCTCACCTTCCTCATGACCCTCATGGGCCGCCGCAGCCTCGACGAAATCAAACACATCTACCCCGACTGCAACGCGAAAGACGAGGCCTACGGGCTGATCAACGCCCTGTTCCCCAAGCGGCATTCGCGGGTGATCGGCGTGGCGTGAGGGGCGAGTGTCGAAGGGATTAGAACAGTAGTTCCTGTTCAGCCGATTTAGGTGGTTTGCGCTTTGGGTACCACAACCCGACCACGGAGAAGGTGTGCGGATGACTCACCATATTGCCAAGAAAAAAGTAGAGATCTTTGTCCGCGGAAAAGCAATCCATAAGCTTGTTTAGAACGTCGTTTGTGGCGCTCTCTTTCGATCCTTTGTGAGCAAGCTGTCTTGCATATAGTGCGCTTGGCTCCCAGTCGAGAATGGAGAATTCGTGCACGTCTTTACATCGGTCGTCGGCACAACGAAAGCGCACCTTGAATCGCAGGTCTGGCGGTGGTAGTGGCTTGGATACGACCTCACTACTCTCACCCAAATCAAGTTCCGTTTGGGCAATACTGAGCCGATACCTCTCTTGGAACTCCGCCTTTTCTTTCTCGCTGAACTCCTGGGCCAGAACATCGCATACTTCTCGTGGTTTAATCAGACCAATCGATGTCTGGTCTCGTGTTTGTCGTTCCTGTAGGTGCTCGACCGATTGATAGATGTTCTCTTCTCTTAGAATCCACTTGGCTCTTTCATCCCAGTTACCTCGCGTGGAGGGGATTTTTTCCAGTGGCGTAATTTCATCGTCAATCCGAATTCGATAGCTCTCTGGCCGAGGATCCTGGTCCGACTTCATCACTGACGCCTCGATCCACTGATACTTGGCAAATAGCCTGTCCTCTTGCAGAAACCTGAGAGGTAATGGATACAATCGGACCAGTTTCTTCGTATCCTCGAACACACCGCCGGTGCACACGGTCTCCTTGTACTTACGGCTGAGTTCGGGTCGGGTCTTCCCCCAAATCAGAATCCGTCGCCTCTGCCAGTCTGTGTGCACTAACGATTCCCCCTACACGGCTTCTATTCTGTATCCGCGCTCCTCAACCCCTGCGAGCAGTATGCTGCGATGACAACATTCATGCTCGCGTTCGTAACAAAGTACTGCGACCGATTCCCGGCCAAATTCGCCTATGACGGCGTCAACGACATTCGGATTCTCTGACAGGTAATCGCGATACAAGCGCAAACATCGCTGGACGTCCGCTCTTTCGGCTCGATGCGGGTTGCCCGCTGCACGAATGTGTGAATAGCTAATCCCAGCCTCACGCAGCTTCTCCGAGAGCTTTGATTTGCTGAAGCCCTTGCGCCGGGATAGCGGCAGTTCTCTTACGTCGATTAGCTTTGCTACATGGTACGTTCTGAGTATGTCTATGAGTTCGTCAACCGACCTTCGCTCGTATCCAATACTGAAAACGGTCATCTGGTGACGAGACTGTCCTCTTTTTGGCATATGCCTGAATCCTCGATTCGTCTGGGGACTGCACATCGAACTCGCTCCGATAATGTCGGCGGTTCGCGAAGTCCATTCTCCCACTAGGAGTCTATGGAAAGCGGATATATATGTCAACGCTTGGAGAAATGCCGCCCGCGTCTACAACACCCCCTCCGCTTCCTTGGCGCCTCCTTTATCCACGCTAAACACCGCAAACTCGCCGTCCTCGCCTTGGACAGCCACTCGGGTCTCGTCGCCGACGCGGAGCGAAAACCCCGGCAGCGACACGGTGGCGCCGGTGTCTTGGATTACGGCGTCGGTGGTTTTGGCGGGGCTGTCGTTTTCGAGGAGGTGGTAGGCGGTGATGAACCAGGCGTCGCGGCCTTGTTGGCGGCGGAGGATCATGGGGAGGCGTTCGGGCATGTTGGGTCCGAATCCTTCGCCGTAGAAGGCGGCGGACGCGTCGAGTAAGCGCAGGGCGATGCGGGTGGCGTCGCCGGTGTTCAGCGTGGCGGTGTCGAGCCGTTCCGGGTAGCGCTTGGTGTTCTTGAGCAGCGTGTAGGGGCCTTGCTCGCCGATAGCGTCGACGGCTTCGCCTTCGGGCAGGTCGGTCAACGCGCCGCGGAAATGGAGCGGCAGGTCGAAGGTGGCGTCCTCTTCGGAGGTGCAATGGACCACGTCGAGCAGGACGTTCCCGGCAAGGCAGAGGGCGCGGTCAATCGTGACGTCCTGGTACGCACCGTCGCAGGTGGCGCGCACGACGGCGAAATCTTCCGTGACGCCGAAGGCCTGGAGTTTGCACGGCACTTTCTTCTGCGAGGTCTCGTTCACGACGACGGTGTTGTGCGCGAGGGTCTGGGTGAACCAGCCGCGGTGCAGGGGATTGCCGTAGGGCAGGCGGCCGGGATCGACGAGGCGTTCGTCGCAGTGAGCTTAGAGAATGAGGCCGAGCTTCGCGGGGTGGACGTGGCCCGAGGTGCCGGGACCGTAATCGAAGAAGACAGCCGTCTGCCCCGACGCGTCGCGTAACACAGCGATGCCGTCCGAGGGATCGTTGGTGGAGCGCAAGCGCAGACGCGAAGGACGATCCTCCGGCAACGCATCGGCGCCCCAAAGCAGGGCCTGTTCCGAATTGCGCGGACCGAGCAGCGGGAGGTAGGCCGGGTCTTCAAAGCGGCGGTAGGCGACTTCGTATTGATCGCGTTGGCC
>JAHDWY010000117.1:0-2095 GCA_023384315.1 Candidatus Hydrogenedentota bacterium
AAGAAGGGCGACGTGGTGGCGATTTACATGCCCATGATCCCGGAACTCGCCATTGCCATGCTGGCCTGCGCGCGCATCGGCGCCCCCCACTCCATCATTTTCGGCGGTTTCTCCTCGGCGGCTATTGTAGATCGCGTGAACGACGCGGGCGCGTCCCTCGTCATCACGGCGGACGGCGGATACCGGCGCGGACAGGTGGTCGAACTGAAGTCGGCGGTTGATGAGGCCATGTTGAAGTGTCCAACCGTCCGTCACGTGGTCTGCGTGGAACGCACGAAGACGCCGGTCCAGATGGTCCATGGCCGCGATGTGTACTGGCATGAGATGATGGAAACCGCGTCGGACGTGTGCCCGGCGGAGGAACTGGATGCGGAGCATCCGCTGTACATCCTCTACACCTCCGGGTCGACGGGCAAGCCCAAGGGCATCCTGCACACGACGGGCGGCTACATGGTTGGCACCTACCTCACGTCGAAGTATGTCTTCGACCTCCGCGAGGAAGACACCTACTGGTGTACCGCCGATATCGGCTGGGTGACGGGGCACAGCTACATCATCTACGGCATCCTCGCCAACGGCGCCACGACCGTCATGTACGAGGGCGCGCCCAACTACCCCACGCCGGATCGCTTCTGGCAGATTGTCGAGCGGTATCAGGTAAACGTGTTCTACACAGCCCCGACTGCCATCCGCGCCTTCTCCAAATGGGGCGACGGGTGGCCCGCGAAGAACGATCTCAGCAGCCTGCGCCTTCTCGGCACCGTGGGCGAACCCATCAACCCCGAGGCGTGGATGTGGTACCACACGCACATCGGCCGCGGGAACTGCCCTATCGTGGACACCTGGTGGCAGACCGAAACCGGCGGCATCATGATCACCACCTTGCCGGGCGCCATGAGCACCAAACCCGGTTCGGCCGGACTTCCCTTCTTTGGAATCAAGGCCATGATCGTCGACGAGGAAGGAAACGAGGTCGACGCGAACCACAGCGGGTTGCTTGTCGTGACCAGTCCGTGGCCGGCGATGTTGCGCACCCTGTACAAGGACGACGAGCGCTTCCAGGAAGTGTACTGGTCCAAGTACGAAAAGCAGGGCTGGTACTTCACGGGCGACGGCGCGTACCGCGACAAGAACGGCTACTTCATGATCATCGGCCGTATCGACGACGTGATTAACGTGTCCGGCCATCGCCTCGGCACCATGGAAATCGAGTCGGCCCTCGTGTCGCACAAGCTCGTGTCCGAAGCGGCGGTGGTCGGTTTCCCCCACGACATCAAAGGCCAGGGCATCTGCGCCTTCGTGTCCGTGCCGGTCGGCACCTCGCCGCATGAATCGGATAAGGACGTGCTGCGCGATCATGTGGCGAAAGAAATCGGCGCTATCGCAAAGCCGGATCAGATCCGCTTCACGGACGCCTTGCCGAAGACGCGATCCGGGAAGATCATGCGGCGTCTGTTGCGCGACATCGCGTCGGGCCGCGACACCACGGGCGACACGACCACGCTGGAAGATTTTACCGTCCTTGCCAAGCTCCGGGAAGAACAGGAAGGGTAGGAGGACAGCGCTGCGCGCGCTACCAGATCGCGGTGTAGCCTTCGGGCAGGAGGTCCCACTCCGGCCCGTAGACGTGCACGCGCTTCGTTTCGGCGCCTTCCGGATCAACAACGGCTTTTCCGTCGTGGACCCAGGACAGAATACTGCCCCGCAGATTTCGCGCGTCGAGGCCCTTTTCCCGAAGGGCCTCGGCGTAGACTCCACTGCGATACCCGATGGTGCAATACGTGACAATCGTCTTGTCCACGTAGCCGTCCTCGTCCTCCTCGAACGCGGCCTTTGAAATGGCATCCGGAATTCCGGATACCTTTCGCTCGTCTTCGGTTCGAACATCCACCAGCACCACATCGCCGGTCGCCAGCAAACGGGACAGCCCTTCCGCAGAGACCTCCGGAACGTCCGGAAACGAGCGGTGGTACTCTACACACATGGCCTCAACCTGCGCCCTTTTTTCCGCATCGGAGCGCACCTCTGCCGAAGGCGCGCCGCAGCCCGCCATGACGGCAACTAGACATATAGCCGCACAGCGCGTGGCATAATC
>JAHDWY010000117.1:2105-9505 GCA_023384315.1 Candidatus Hydrogenedentota bacterium
ATAATCTCGGAAATCGATCATACTGCGAATTGTTTCAAAGACTCGGCCGCAAAACAAAGGGTTATAGACGAAAATTATCATGCAACTTTTTGCAGCGAAATGGCATAATGATGATGCACGGTGAAGGGTGCGTCTTCATCGGCACGTGCGCGTCATTGAAGCCTGAGGGAACTTGCTCCGGGTAATGGGGTTCAAACGCAGTACATGGGTTTAGTTCCGCTACGCAGGGGTTTTCGTCTTTCGGCCACTGAATTCTTTGCGCACGCATATCGAGTCAAACCAGGTTGCCGACCATACGGAGTCCAGGAAAACCTGAAGCCATCAATCTAATCTTAGCGGCCGTTCGGCGGGTGGACCTTTCGAATCGTTCTGCATACCAGGTTGGGAAATTCACCTCGTCGAACGGCCGCGTTATGCGAACTCGCGCCTCCCACACATCCTTCACGCCAGCATCTGCTATGATCGCCCAATTCATGTCGTCACGCACCATCTATTCACGAAAGGCTGAAAGTCATGTACCGAGTTCCCCCTCCATTCCGGCTGCTGGCCACGTCGATTGTTCTTGCTGTCTTAATCGCAGCACCGGTCCTCGCCCAGGAAGACGGCAGTTCGCCCGGAACCGGCATGGTCGTGCTGCTGACCGACTACGGGTCGGACTCGATCTACGTAGGTATTCTGAAAGGGGCCATCTACAAGAAGTTCCCCAACGCGCGGGTAGACGCGATCACGAATGCGGTTCCCCCGTACGACATCGCTTCCGGCGCATACCTGCTGGCTGAGGCGGCTCCCGAGTACCCGAAAGGCACCGTGTTTTGTTGCGTCGTGGACCCCGGCGTAGGCACCGAGCGCAAGTCCATCGCCATCAAGACCAACTCGGGGCACTATTTCGTCGCCCCGGACAACGGGCTGCTCACGGTGGTCGCAGACCGGCTCGGGCTCGCCGCGATCCGCGAGTGCACCAACCAGGACCTCTGGCGCGACAAGGTCACCTCGACGGTGTTTCACGGCCGCGACATCTACGGGCCGGTTTCCGCTTCGTTCGCAAGCGGGGTGTCGTTTGAAGCTGTGGGCGAAACGCTCGACTCGATGGTTCGCATCGAACTCCCCAGCGCGGTAGTCGATGGAGACACCATTCGCGGCGCGGTCATGCGCGCGGACCCCTATGGAAACCTGGTTACGACCATCACGCGTTCCGACCTGGAGAAACTCGGCATCGCGCGGGGGCAAACGCTGTCCGTGACCATCGGATCCATCACCTGGGCGGCGCCGTTCGTCACCACCTATGCCAACGTCCCCAAGGGCGACCGGCTTGTGGTCCTGCAGAGTTCCGGTTTTGTGGAATGCGCCATCAATCAAGCCAGCCTCGCCGATGCGGTCCAAGCGGAAGCCCACACGCCGGTGACCCTGAAGAAGGCGGACTGATCGACCGTGGCACGGGCGTCGAAACGGCTCCTCGATATCTACGAGCGAATGGCGTCCCACTACGGTCCGACGCACTGGTGGCCCGGTGACACGCCATTTGAAATCGCCATCGGCGCTATCCTGACGCAAAATACCGCTTGGACGAATGTGGAAAAGGCCATCGCGAATCTGAAGCGCGGGAACTTGATGAATCCTCGCGCGATTCTCGAGGCCGACGATGCGCTGCTCCACGAGGTCCTGCGGCCGTCCGGTTATTTCCGGATCAAGACCCTGCGCGTGCGGAGCTTCTGCCGGCACCTGGTCGACCGGTACGGCGGCAGTATGGCGCGCATGGCCAAACGGCCGCTGGACGAGCTTCGCCCGGAGTTGCTGGACATCCCCGGGATTGGGCCGGAAACGGCGGACGATATTCTGCTCTACGCCTGCGAGAAACCGGTCTTCGTGGTCGACGCCTACACTCGGCGCATGCTGTCGCGCCACGGACTTGTCGAGCCGAAGATCGGTTACGAAGACCTGCGCGCGTTCTTCGAACGGCAACTGCCGAACGAGGTCCATCTCTTCAAGGAATATCACGGGCTCGTCGTCTGGACCGGCAAGGACTTTTGCCGGCGCAAGCCGAACTGCGCGGGTTGCCCGCTCGCGCCGATACTGAAGCGAGGTCAACCTAGACCGGATTAAGCGCTCTGTACGAGTACAAAATCCGAAGCACGAAATCCGAAACAAATCCCAATATCGAAATCCCAAAAAAACCAGACCTGCGCAACGGCATGGTCTGATTGCAATCGACCGATGGTCCACCTAGGATGGTATGATTGATAACCGTACTCCGGGGAGGGAATTCACCTTACCGGGGCAGGTGTTGGTTAACGGGAGTGTTTTGCGTCTCGCGCACTCGTCGCGAATAACGCAAGTATCCTATACACAAGAAGTTACGACAGGGAGCAGGTTGTGGGCGCGTCGGCAGATCCAAACAAACGGGGGTTTATTACCTCGCTGTACCGGGCGGTCACCCGTTCGTACACGGAACTCCCCTACCGCCTTTCGCGCGGCGCGTACGGCCCTCCCACCTGGCACTACTACTTCGAGGTGACCCGCCGCTGCAACCTCCGCTGCAAGATGTGCCAGTACATCGACTGGCTTCAGACGGTTCCCACGCGCATCCAGGCCGACGGCGAACTGACCACGGAAGAGTGGCTGAACGTCATCGATCAGACCGGTCGGTGGAGCCTCATCACGTTTACCGGCGGCGAGGTCTTCGTCCGCAAGGATTTCATGCAGATCCTGGAACACGCCTGCTCCAAGCGGCGCGTCCACTTCATCTCCAACGCAACCATGCTCACCGAAGAGCGGGCCAAGCGCTGCGTGGAACTGGCGCCGAAATGGTTCGGCGGGCGCGGCTTCAACTTCGCGGGGATTTCCATCGACGGCACGCGCGACGTGCATGATGTGATCCGCGCGCAGAAGGGTTCCTTCGACAAGAGCATCCACGGCATCAAGATGCTTTCCAAGTACCGGAACGAAATGGGCAAGAAAAGCCCCCTCATTCACATCAACACGGTGATTCAAGACGAGAGCCTGGATTGTCTGCCCGAAATGCCGAAGATCGCCCAGGAATGCGGCGCGAACGTGTTGAACCTGCTGACGGAAACGCGGGTCCACGATCTCCCGGAACTCGGGCATGTCGATCCCTCGAGCTTCAGCCGCGACGATTTTCGTCAGCCGCGGATTGACCGGAAACGCCTCGAGGATTCGTTGCGGGCGACCATGGCGGAAGCGAAGAAACTCGGCATCGAGGTCCGCATGCCGCGCATGCCCTTCGAGGAAGTCATCAACCACTACGATCAGGGATACAACCTGCGCGAATTCGAGTGCCGGTCGATTTGGTCGACGCTCATCGTGGGCGCGAAGGGCGGCGTCTATCCGTGCTGGATCCAGAAAGTCGGCAACGTGCGCGAGCACAGCCTGAAGGAACTGCGGAACAACGAGATCATGCGCGCCTTCCGGCAGAAGCGCCGCGAGAGCGGGTTCGCGGTTTGCCGCGGCTGTTGCGAGATTGAGTACCGCGGCAAGGCAGCCGACGACAAACCCGCCGTCATCTCCCCCACGCCCGAACCGGAAAATGAAGAGAGTCTCGCGGCGAAGTAGCCGCTCGCCTGAGCCGAATCACTTCCGCCTTGCCTGTTCCACGCCAATCGTGGGATGATTCCTCCAAATCTGCCAACTGGAGGAGAACCCGTGACGACGCCGCGAATCCTGGTGGTGGGGAGCGCCAATATCGATCTGGTGACGCGCGTCCCCCGTTGCCCCAAACCCGGCGAATCCATGATCGGTTCGTCCTTCACGACGGTCTGCGGCGGCAAGGGCGCGAATCAGGCAGTGGCGGCGGCACGGCTCGGGGCGCAGGTCCATTTCGCCGGGTGCGTCGGAAACGACACGTTCGGCACCTTGCAGCGGCAGACCTTGAGCGAAGAAGGCATCGATCTCACCTACCTGAACAAACACCCGGAACTACCCACGGGAACGGCGGTAATCATGGTTGCCGACGAGGGTCAGAACTCCATCATCGTGACGCCCGCCGCGAACTATGGGATCACGCCCGCACATATCGAAAAACTCGGCCCCCTGTTCGAGACGCTCGACGCCGTGATGACGCAACTCGAGATCCCGTTGGAAACGGTCGAGGCCCTGCTTCGCACGGCGCGTGCGGCCAATGTGCTGTCGGTGCTCGATGCGGGCCCGGCGCAAAAGGTCCCCGAATCGATCGTCGAGTTGGCGGACATTGTGTCCCCGAACGAAACCGAGGCGGAAGCGATGACCGGCGTCGCCGTCAGCACCGTAGATGACGCGCGCCAGGCGGCGGCGCAACTGCTCGCCATGGGCGCCAAGAGTGCGGTCATCAAGATGGGCGCCGGCGGGGCACTGTACATGAGCGGTAAGGAATGGATTCACGTGCCCGCGTACAAGGTGGAAGCTGTGGACACGGTGGCCGCGGGCGATGCCTTCACCGCGGCCCTGACCATCGCGTGGCGCCGTAAGCCGCCGCTTGAAGCCATTCGTTTTGCGAACGCAACCGGCGCGCTGGCAACCACCATGCACGGCGCGCAGCGCTCCATGCCGCATCGCTCCACCGTGGACGATTTCCTGAAACAGAAAGGACACTGAACCTGTGCCGGATGAACTGAAATATGCCGCCTCGGTCATGTGCGCCAACCTTGCGCGGTTGGAAGACGATCTGAAGGCCCTCGAAGCGGCCGGGTGCGACGAACTGCACTTCGACGTTATGGACGGCCTGTTCGTCCCGAACTTCACGCTGGGAGTCGACTTCATCAAGGCCGCCAAGGGCGTGTGCGGGCTGCCCTGTCACGCCCACCTGATGATTGCCAAACCGGAGAACTACATCGAGCGCTTTGTCGACGCGGGATGCGACGTGGTGTCCGTGCATGTGGAGACCTGCCCGCACGCGCACCGCACGCTGGACCAGGTTCGCGCGGCCGGCGCGTCGCCCGCTATTGCCATCAATCCCGCGACGCCGCTCACGAAGCTGGACTTCCTGCTGGACTTCGTCGACCGCATCATGGTCATGACCGTCGATCCCGGTTACGCGGGGCAGCGCATTATTCCGGGCGCTTTCGAACGGGTAAAGATCCTGAAGGAGAACGTGGACTACCGGGAGCGGCGCATCGATATCGAGGTGGACGGCAATATCGACGTCCACAATGCCGCCGTGTTGGCCAATATGGGCGCGAGCATATTTGTGATGGGCACCTCGAGTATCTTCAAGAAGAACGGCAGCTTGGGCGAGGCGTTCACGAAGTTCAAGGCGGAAGTAGCCGCTGTGCGCAAGACGGTCTGACGGACCAACGCACTCCCATGCGCAATATCGAACTCAAGGCGCGCCTCCGCGATCGTTCCCACGCGCTCGCCGTCTGTGCGCGCATTGGTGCAGAACCGCAGGGCGACATCCACCAAGTCGACACCTATTTCCCCGTGGCGAACGGGCGCATGAAACTGCGGGAGTGCGATCCGGGCGAGGACTATCTCGTCTACTACCGGCGTCCCGACGTGGCCGATTCAAAGGCCAGCGACTATTTCATCGAACCCGCGTCTTCCACCTTGAAGGAGACCCTCGCCGCGGCCCTCGGCACGATGGGCGTCGTCGACAAGGTCCGCACCTTGTGGTTGTGGCAGAACGTCCGAATCCATATCGACCAGGTCGTCGGGCTCGGCGATTACCTGGAGTTCGAGGCGGTCTTGTCCGATGAATTTGGCGACGAAGACGGCTTCACAAAACTCTCGTTTCTGCGAACGGAGTTCGAGATCGCCAAGAGCGACCTCGAAACCGGATCCTATCTAGATCTGCTTTCAACTCACCGCGACGAATAGTGACGGCGAAGTTCGTACGCCGCTCAATCCGTCTGCTTCGTACGAGCACGAATCGCGACCCGCATCGATCCCGCGATCATCATCGCGATGAGCAGTACCAATCCCCACCTGGATTGAACCGGTACTCCCGGCAGATCTGTATCATCCGCAGGGTTGGTGCCTGCGGCAAACTCGGCCGCGTTGCTCACCCCATCGCCGTCGTAATCGTTGAAATTGTCCGGGATGCCATCGGGCGTGTTCTGTCCATTGTCGCCGGTGGAGTCTGCGCTGGCCGGATCGAAGGGGTTCTGCACCCCTGGGGTAACAGGATCGAGATCGCGTGTCTCGTCGTAATTCAGGAGGTTATCGCGATCCCGATCGATGCCCGTGCGTTGGCCGGAGCCCGCCGGTTCCACCGTGAAGGTGACTTCGTTGCCGGGCGCGGCCAGTGCAATGAGAGACGCGGTCGGGTACGCCGGCTCATCGGCCCGATCGCCCGTAAAATGTCCCGAGCCGGTGTAAACCCATCCGCGTGGGTCACCGGCGATGAGGCTCTTCGCAATGACGTCCACGTCGCCGGCGTCCGCCAAGGCGATCATGGCGTTGACCAAACTGACATCCTTCGCGGCGCTATTAATGGTGTCTTGCTTGCCGACCGCGGCGGGGACGTCCTGGCTCGGCGGCCCTGGGGCCTCGGGTTCTGGGCCAGGATTGGGCGGTGCAAAGTCGAAGCCCCCCGAAAACGCCAAGATTAACGCCGTCAAATCGGCCACATCCTGATCCGACGTTACTTCGAATACAGGTTCCGACACGAAACGGGAAATGGAGTCGATGCTGCCGTCGTGGAGTAATCCGAATCCCGCAAGACTGGGTTTTCCAGGTGTCAGCTCGAATCCTGTCTTATCATATTGGTTGCGCAACTGGGGCACTTTGATCGCGCGATTCGTGGAGCCATCCACCGAGACCAACGCCAGGTGACGTTCGCCCATGGGACCCGGCGGAATCGGATCGAATGCGGACACTCCGTCGAACTGGCTGTCCGTACCGGCGCCGGTGGGAAGGGTGTGGCAGATCACGCAGGTGAAATTTCCGCTGTCGAGTTTGTTGCCCTGATCCCGGTAGATCTCCAGGCCGCGCACTGCGTCGCCGTTTGGAAGCGGGGCGCCTTCCGCGAGCCCACCGGATCCAAAGAAACGCCCATTGGAGAACTGCCCCGGAAGCGGCAAATTGGCCGGCAGCGTATTGTCGAAGTTGCGGAATGGATTTGGCGGGAAGTGGGTCGTCGCCAGGAAGTCCTCGAACTCTTGCATTTCCTGCGGCGTTAGGACTTGATCATCGCCCTGCAAGGTCATGAAGGCATCGTTGAACTCCTCAAGCCCATCGCGATCGCCGCGCCAATGAAAGGGCTCTTTGCCGATGATGTCAATTAGGGTCTGAGTCGTCATAGGCCCCTTCATGGGATGGAAGTCTTCGAATGCGGGCGAGGTTCCACCTTCCAACAGTCCTGGAATGTTTGCGCCGAGGTTGTGTTGCGGCGGGTTCCCCGTGCCGGACAACGGCTTGATCGCGCCGGAGGGATCGCCCAAGTCCCACGCAAGGCGATCCATTCGTCCGTC
>JAHDWY010000118.1:0-1214 GCA_023384315.1 Candidatus Hydrogenedentota bacterium
CGTATGGGCAATCGAAATTGATCCGGACTGTGATGAGATGGACGAAGGATATTACTTGATCGTCCTGTATTCCAACGGCATTGTTGAGTTTTTGGGCGCTCAACTTTACGGCGGCACCTGGGAGCTTACCGGTTCGACTGTCAACATCAATATGCCGAACGCACAAGACACGGAATGGGAGTTGACGGGAACGCTGGACATGGACGTCATTTCCAACGGAACGTTCACGATCGATGGGATGGGGAATCATTGCTGGGTCGCGGAGCGCGCACCGTCCTGATCATCGAACGCACCCCTCGGACCAGAGTGGCGGACAACACCAGGTCATCAAGCCGGACTCGAATGAATGCGAGTCCGGCTTTTGTCATTCCGGACAGGTGTGCATACGCATCGTCTCAGAAAACACCATCGTTTGATTGGGACACCGCCAAAGTCTATAATCGCCCTTTTATTTGGGAGGCCGGAATTGATACGCGTAGGTATAGTTGGAGCCACAGGTTACGGCGGACGGGAACTGATCCGCCTTCTGTCGATGCACCCGGAGACGGACTTGGTCGCCGCCGCATCAACCAGCGTTGCGGGACAACCACTTGCGGAAGTGCTGCCCGCCTTCCGCAAACTCAGCGACGTGGTCTTCGAGACCTTCGAGCCAGTGTCCCTGGCGAAGAAGTGTGACGCCGTGTTTATCGCAGTTCCGGGGCGGGAATCCATGCCTATCGGCACCGAACTCCGGAAAGCCGGTGCGCGGGTGCTCGATCTGGGCGGGGACTTCCGAATCAAGGACCATCTCGCCTACGCCAAGTACTACAAGACCGAGCACACGGCTACGCATCTGCTCCAGGAATGCGTGTACGGCCTGCCGCCCTGGTACCGGGATGCCTTGAAGGATGCGCAACTCGTGTCCGTTCCGGGCTGTTACCCCATCAGCGTCATTCTGCCGCTGCGCCCAATTCTCGACCACGTTAAGACCGATGTCCCCATTGTCGTCGACTCCATCTCCGGAATTTCCGGCGCGGGACGGACGCCGAGCGAGGCCTACCATTTTCCGGAGATGAACGAGAATTTGAAGGCCTACAAGCTGTGCGTGCACCAGCACATCCCGGAGATCGAACAGGAAATCGGCAACAAGGCGATCGTGCAGTTTACGCCCCACGTGGCCCCGCTCACGCGCGGCATCCTCTCCACCATCACCTTCCGTCCGGCCGGTTTCATTG
>JAHDWY010000118.1:1224-5296 GCA_023384315.1 Candidatus Hydrogenedentota bacterium
TATAACAACGAGCCCTTCGTGCGGGTGCTTCCCGAAGGCGAGCTGCCCGAGGTGCGGTTCGTGCGCGCCTCCAACTTCTGCGACATCGGTTGGACGATGGACGAGCGCACCGGCAACCTCCTGATCGTGAGCGCCATTGACAACATGATGGGCGGCACCGCGGGCATGGCGCTGCAATGCCTGAACATCATGTTCGGCCTTCCCGAGACCACGGGTCTCGCCTACGGAGGGATGGTTCCATGACGCGCGTCGATGGCGGCGTGACCGCGCCCAAAGGCTATTCCGCGTCAGGCGTGATTGCGGGGATCAAACCCAGCGGCAAGAAGAAGGACTGCGCGTTAATTGTCAGCGAGACCACTGCGTCGGCCGCCGGCATGTTTACGCAGAACGTGATGAAAGCGCCGCCGGTCATGTGGGACGCGGCCGTATGCGCCACGGGCAAGGCACGGGCTATCTTCATTAACAGCGGCAACGCCAACGCGGCCACGGGGGAAAAAGGCGTCGCAGACGTCTGCACCACCGCCGAACTACTTGCAAAGGCGCTGGCAGCATCCCCGCAGGAAATCTGTATTTGCAGCACAGGCGTCATCGGCGTCCCTCTGCCCATGGATCGCATCGCGAAGGGTATTGAGGAATGCGCGGCCGAACTATCGCCCACGGGGAGTCCGGACGCCGCCGTTGCGATCATGACTACCGACACGGTCCCGAAGGAAGTGGCCTTTGAGATTCCGCTGTCCCGCGGTTCCATCCGAATGGGCGCGATTGCCAAAGGTTCAGGCATGATTGCGCCGAACATGGCGACCATGATCTGCGCGATCACCACGGACGCAGCGATTGCGCCCGACCTCCTTCAGTCCGCCTTACGCGACGCCGTTCAGGTGTCGTTCAACTGCATCTGTATCGACAACGACATGAGCACGAGCGACACGGTGCTCTGTCTGGCGAATGGCCAGGCGGACGCGGTCGAGATCGTGCCCGGCTCGGAGGATTACACGACCTTCGCAACCGCCTTGACCGATCTTTGCAGGCACATGGCGCGGGAACTGGTGATGGACGGCGAGGGCGCCACCAAGTTTGTGGAAATCGCGGTAGAAGGAACCGCTACGGACGATCAGGCCAAGACCGTCGCCCGCTCGATCGCCTTTTCCCAGTTGTGCAAGACCGCGTTTTTCGGCCAGGACCCGAACTGGGGACGCTTTGTGTGCGCCGCAGGCTATTCCGGCGTACAATTCGAACCTGCGGATCTGGCCCTGTGGCTTGACAACGTGCAGCTCGTGGCGGGAGGAACCCCGACGGGCTACCGGGAAGAAGACGCCGCGGCGGTGATGAAACAGCGGGAATTCCGAATTCGCCTGCGCCTGGGGAACGGCCCCGGCAAGGCCGTATTCTGGACCAGCGATCTCAGCGACGGTTACGTCCGTATCAACGCCGATTACCGTTCATAAGACTGGCCACGACCAGGCGAGGAGACCGGATTGAAGTCCTTCGAAGAATTCATCCAGAAAGCCGCGGTGCTGGTGGAGGCGCTGCCTTACATCCGCGAGTTCGAGGGCAAAACCGTCGTCATCAAGTACGGCGGCGCAGCCATGGAGAATCCCAGCCTGCGCCGAAGCACGACGGAAGACATCGTGCTCATGAAATACGTGGGCATGAATCCGGTCGTCGTCCACGGGGGCGGACCGGAGATTAACCGCACATTGAACCGCCTCGGCGTGGAAGCGAAGTTTCACAACGGTTTGCGCGTTACCGACGAGGAGACCATCGGGGTCGTTGAGATGGTCCTGGCGGGCCGGATTAACAAGGAAATCGTCACCCTCATCAGCAAGGCGGGCGGCAATCCCGTCGGTTTATCGGGAAAAGACGGGAACCTCCTGCACGCCCGGCGGATTCACATGGATGACGGTAGCGACATCGGGTACGTGGGCGAGATTACCGGCGTCCATTACAAGATTATCAACGTGATCTGCGACGCGGGCATGATCCCCGTCATTGCGCCTATCGCGACGGACGCCAAGGGGCAGACCTGGAACGTCAACGCCGACACCGCCGCCGGAGAGATTGCCGCAGCGTTACAAGCGGAGAAGCTGGTCTTCTTGACGGATACGCCGGGACTCCTGCGCGATCCGGAGGACCCAGACAGCCTGATCCACCAGTTGTGCCATCAGGAAATCATCAAGCTGACGCAGGATGGCGTGATCGCCGGAGGCATGATTCCGAAAGTCGAGGCCTGCTTAAAGGCACTCGATTACGGCGTTGTGAAGACGCATATCATCGATGGGCGCGTCCCTCACTCCTTGTTGTTGGAGATCTTCACGGATCGGGGAATGGGGACGCTGGTCACGCATTAATGCCTTCTGGCGCTTGCGGTTGACCATCAGTCAAGGTATTGTCATGACATTGCGGCGGCCACGGTGGGTCAGGCGCGCCGCGGATTCGCCGCACGAAACGACACCAAGGTTGGAGGACGTACGTCCGTGAATGAACCGATTACCGAACGCATGCTGAACATCTTCTGGGAAGGCGGCGTGTTGATGTTCCCGATAATGGCCGTGTCCATTATCGCAGTCGCCATTACCATCGAGCGCTTCTGGACCCTTCGGCGGGCGACCATCGACACGCGCGAGTTCATGGACGCCATGCGGACGGTCCTTCGGCAGAATCGCGTGCAGGAGGCCATCGCCATCTGCGACGAAACCGACGCGCCGGTCGCCCGTATCATGAAGGCGGGGATCCTCAAGCACAACCGCAGCAAGGAGGACATCCGGGAAGCCATCGAAGACGCCGGACATCTGGAAATCCCGCGGCTCGAACGATACATGTCCGCCCTGGCGACCTGCGCCAACATCGCCCCGCTGCTCGGCCTGCTTGGTACGGTGCAAGGTATGATCAAGGCCTTCGCCCAGATCCAGCATAAGCAGGGACAGGTTAACCCTTCGGATCTTGCGGAAGGTATCGGCAACGCGCTCATCACCACGGCGGCGGGATTGACGGTCGCCATTCCCACACTGGTCGTGTACAACTACTTTGTCACTCGCGTGGAGAATATGATTCTGGAAATGGAAATCAGTTCTTCGGAACTCGTGGAATTGCTCACCAAGAACCGCGGCGAACGCGAGATTTAGGGCGGAGGCGAAACCATGAAGTTTCGTGTCGCAACCGTCGAAAAGCGAAAGGTCCGGGCGAACCTTGATATGACGCCATTAATCGACGTCGTGTTCCAGCTCCTCGTGTTCTTCATGCTCTCTTCGACCTTCGTGGTCCAGAGCAGCATTCAAATCGAAACGCCTGTGGCCGAGGGTTCGGAAGCGCTGGAGCAAAAGGACCTCTCCATTACCTTGCAGTACGGCGAGGGCGGCCCCGACGGCAACGGCCGGGTGTACGTGGACAACGATGAGATCTCGAGTTGGGCGGAACTCTCCCGCATCATCGCGGACGAAATGGCGGCCCGGCCGGAAACGATGGTCCTGATCCGTCCGGACGCTCGAATCGAAACGGGACGGCTCGTGCAGGTGCTCGGCATTGCCACGAGCGTGGGGGTCGAGCGCTACGGTATTGCCGCGGAACCGCCCCCTGAAGAATAGCGAGTAAACAGCTATGGCCCGCGACCGCGCATTCAAAATATCGCTGGGCGTTTCCATCCTCTTCCATTTGTCCATGGTGACGCTGTTCTCAATCTACATCTGGATTCCGGTCCGGGAGCTGGAGTACTACACCTTCGACCTCGTCGACCCCGTCACGCACGAGTCCGTCATTCGGGGTCCGCGCAATGAATTGCAGGTCCCGTCCATCGAAGAGGCGCTGAATCCGGTAATCACCGAGGTACCGCCGGAGCTGGAGGCACTTGCGCTGTCCGCTCCTGAAAACCTCGACCCCGCCTTGCCTCAGATCAGCCTGCCGCGCCTGGAAGTGGCGGAACTGGAGCGGTTGCAGGTGCGTGAGGAAGGGCTGCGCATTCGATCCCATTTCGAACAGGAGGGACCGCAGGATCCCTGGGCGCGTTTTGGACGCGAAGTTGGCCGACTGCAGGATGCGCTGCGCCAATTGACCGCGTTCGACGCGCCGGAGGAGGAGG
>JAHDWY010000118.1:5306-9478 GCA_023384315.1 Candidatus Hydrogenedentota bacterium
CGCGTCTGGCCTGCAACCGGTATCCCGGCCGGTCGAAGGGCTGGCGCTCTACATCGACTGGATGAGCGCGCCCGAAGATCGCGAACTGATCTTCTCGCCGCCCATCGACGCGCTGTGGCGGCTTGACCCGAAGTCCCTAGCCGAACCCATCGCCATCATGTTCAAGGTGAATCCGGCCGGACAGGTCATTGAAGTCATGACGCCAATCGAGGACGAGGACGGTGTCGTTGCGTCCGCGGGCAAGGCCTTGATCAAATACCAATTCGCGCCCATGGAAGGGGACGTTGCGGGCGATCAATACGGTACCCTGCTCATCGCGCCGGACGAGGGGCCATCGTTATGATTGCCCTCGAGCTGAAATGGGCCTTGGTCTTGTATTCCAGCGTGCTGGGCGCGATGGCGCTGTTCATCTGGCTTTACACGGAGATCACCGTGCGCCGTCCCCACCGCTATCTCGGCAAACAGTATCTGTGGCGTTGCGCCTTCTGCGGCTACAACTACCTGGATGAATCGGACGACGAATTGTCCAAGTGCCCGCGATGCGAGAGCTTCAATTCCGCCACGGAAGAGCGCGCGCGCTTCGTGCCGGCCCAACGCAAACCCGCAGCGCAACCGGCACACGCGCTCGAGTCCGAACTGCCCCGCAAAAACCCGTCGCGGCGCAAACGCCCCCACCAACGCCGCCGCGGCCCCCGAAAGCGGTAAAAGATGCCACGGGCATCGTCCTAAGGAGAACGGGCATCTTGCCCGTTTGAGAACAAAGGTCACGCGTAGCGCGTGATGCTCCTTGCGATCAAACAAAGAACGGGTTGTACCGGCTCTCTATCGCCACGGTGCTGGATGGCCCATGGCCCACATGCACCTGTGTCTCCGGCGGCAGGGTAAAGATGTACTTGCGAATCGCATCCAACTGTCGCTGCTTGTCCGCCTCGGACGCGGTACCGCCAACCGATCCCGCGAATAACGCGTCGCCTGTAAAGACGCAGCCCGGAAACGCCAGGCTCACCCCTTCCGGCGTGTGCCCGGGCGTCTCGTAGACGGTCCCCGTGAGATTCCCCACGCGCACCGTATCGCCATGCTTCACCTGCTTGGCAACCTTGTGGCCCTGCACCTTCGGGATGCTCGCAATTACGTCCGCCGAATAGTGCGTAACGTATTCGCCAAGGCCGTCGGTATGGTCGTAGTGGTCATGGGTAATGAACACCGTCTTCAGGGTCAGTCCTTGTTCCTTCAAGAACTGCGCGACGGCGTCGTCATACGCGCCCGCGTCGATGAGCATGGCCTCCTTCGTCTCGGGGCATCCTACGACGAATGCATTCACCTCATTCACGTCCAGAAGAAAGTGACGTACGATCATTGCTGCGCGCCCTCCAGGTTGGCCCGATCGAAATTCGCCTGACCGGTCGCGCCGCGCAGATCGGCATTGGCAAGATTCGCCCGGCGGAAGATCGCGCGCTGAATGTCGGCATCCCGGAAACTCGCGCCCTGGAAGTCGCCATTGCCGGGCCGCGAGTAGTAGAGTTTCGCTCCATCGAATCGGGCTTCGTGTGCGCGCGTCCCCACGAGGTTCGCGCGTTGAAGATTCGCGCCCGTCAGATTGGCGCGGTTCAGGTTTGCAGCGGCGAGCACGGCGAACTCGAGATTTGCGCCGGACAAATCGGCGTCCTCCAGGTTGGCGCCGTCCAAAAACGCGTGATGGAGATTCGCGCCGCTCAGGTTGCACCCCGACAGCTTCGCGCAGGAGAGCCGTGTGTTGGAAAGATCGGCTCCCGAAAGATCGCAACCGGACAGATCCACCGCGCCAAGTTCCGCCCCGGCACATTCACCGGACCTGATTCGTTGCACCAGGGTCTCTCGATCCATGCCGCCGACTCCTCGTCAGTCTAAAACTCATCTTGCTGGGAAAGTTTGCTCTCCATCCAGTCGCCGTAGTAAGCAGTTTCCTTGATCGCCGCCTTCATCTCCCAACGCGTGACGTGTTCGGCGATGAACGATGTCGTCAAAACGAACTGTTCTTCGTCGCCGTTTTTCGTCAACGCAATCGCGCCCTGCACCAGTTTCATGTTTGCGCGCAACGCCCACGCGTATGCGCTGGGGTCGGCCTTGCCGCAGATCGTGTACACCTGGATCAGGTCGACGCCGTCTTTGCGCTGGAACTTGCGAATGTGAACGGACTGCTTGCGGCCGTTCTTCTGGCTTACTTCCATGAGGTATTCGTTTTCGTTGACCACGGTGAGCATTCGTTCGCCGGCCTTCTCGCTGGATTGAACGAGTTCTTCCAGGGTAAAGGACCGCTCCACGGGGCGAGGCTTTACGCCTTCCAGGGCCGCCGCCGCCTGGCCCAATGCCTGGTCAACCGCCCGGCGTACGTCCACGTCCTGCTCGTCGCTGGCCTCCTGCAGGGCGCCGAGCGCGCGAATCGCGAGCTTTCCCAACAGGTCCGCACCATCTCTCCGCGTAACCCATCCCGCGTCCCGATTGCGAAGGTTCTCGGCTGCACCATCAATTGTTTCAAACATTGCCCAGGCCTCCTTTGCGGGCCATTCTAACAACGAGTTCCGGCGAGGGACAAACGCGGAGACTTTGCGCGGTATCGAATGGTAAGATCGTTTGTACAGTGGTCATCGGGTAATGACGAAAGAGGACTATGCTGCCGGTTCGTTTCATAGCCAGGATTACGTGCGTTCTTGCAGTGCTCGCCATTTCCGTTTCGGCCCAGCAGGCATTGAATCGCGAAACGTACCTGGCCCGCATTGCGGAATTGCAGCAAGAGGGCCCGGAAATCGCCCGCACCCAGGGCAAACAGGCGCTCATCAACGAATACCGCACGCTCATCGATGAGAATCCCGGCTACGCGAACAACATTCAGCTCGAAACGCAAATCGGGTTGATCTACGAGTCCGATCTCTCGGAGACCGGCGAGCCGCCTGACATGGAGGCCGCGTACAATCAATACCTCACCACCATGGAAACCTACGATCCCTCCCACCCGTACATGAAGCAGGTCCACAAAATGGCCGCGAACCAGGCGTTGACCGTGGACCCCGAAGCGGCCGAAAACCTCTACTGGGACATGATCGAATCGTATCCAGATGACCCCGATATCGTAACCGCCAGTTACTACAATCTCGCCAAGCTCGCCGAGCAGAATGGCGATCTCGCCGCGGCCAAGGAGTATTACGAGCAGGTGTTGAAGAGCGTCCCGCCGGACGACACCATGTCCGAGGCCGAGCGTCTCACGGTCGAGCAGTACGAGGCGAACGCCGTGCTCAATCTCATGGCGGACGCCATCGCTTCGGCACAGACGCCGGAACAGCGGCTGGCGGCCCTGGAGGAGTTCATCCAACAGTATCCCGATCTGCCGTATTCGCATGAGGGCCTCATCAATGAATTGCTGCAAAGCATCGAGTCCATGGGCGAACGGGCGGAAAGCCGATCAGAACTGAGGGACGCTGTCCGGACGCTGGTGCAGCTACTTCAGGAGCGCCGCGCGGAAGAGGACTCCATGACCGAAGAGACGCGCGCCCAACGTCGCGAAAACCGGAGGAGACTCGCTCAAAGCGATGACACCAGCGCGTCCGCAACGGGCAAGTCTGATGGGGAACGTGATCGGGAGGTTGTCGCGCAAACAGAGTCCAGGGGTGATCGCGCGTCAATGGCCCCGGAGATTGCCGACGATGATCTCCACGACACCCCGGATCGGAACGACGACGAGGCAACGGATTCCGGGTCTGGTAGTCAGCGATGGCTCGTACCGTTGATTACCGGAGTGGTCGTCTTGGTAATCGGCGCGGTTTGGTTCAAGAAGTCGCGATAGCGCGGATTTTACTTCCCGGCAAGCACGCCTCCCGCCTCTCCGTATTTCGTCGCGACATAGTCGTCCACGATCTGCCGGAACTCTTTCGCCAACTGATCGGGTGTGCCGGTGAGGGTCTTGTACTTCTGACCGTCGATATACACCGGACAACTTGGCGCTTCGCCGGTGCCGGGAAGGCTGATGCCGATGTTCGCGGCCTTGGACTCGCCGGGGCCGTTGACGACACACCCCATCACCGCGAGTTTCAAGTCCTCAAACCCATGGTACTGCCGCTTCCACTCCGGCATCTTGCCTCGGATGTACTGCTGCGTCTGCTCGGCCAGTTCCTGAAACACGGTGCTCGTGGTGCGGCCGC
>JAHDWY010000119.1 GCA_023384315.1 Candidatus Hydrogenedentota bacterium
CTGTTGACTGCAAATTCCATAGTGATCGTGAGGATCGTTCTGCCGTCGAAACCTACGGGCGATTCGAGGCGGAAGATGGCGGCGTGGTCCTTGCCAAACTCGGGATCGACCGCCCAACCCGATTTGGGATCGTCGTCCAGCGCGGCGGCGATAGGAAGGCCCGTTTGTTCGAAGGTCGCGATGGGCTTGCTCAATTTTGCTTCGACCGGATCTCCTTCGCCATTGGCTGGCGCGGCGATGACCTTGATCGAGGACAGAGCAAAATTCCCGTTCACGGCACGGCCTGGGCCGCCCTTGACGAGGGCGTCGTCATGCAGGGCTTCCACACGGATTGACGTGATGCCTTTTAAATCGATCTTCGCAGTGAAGGTAAACGTATCGCTGTCCGGATTGGCGCCTTCCGCGCGCAGGGAGCCGTCTTCGAGTTTTGTGAAATAAGCCCCACCCGCCGACGTGGCGTTGTCGATGGTGAGGAGACTCCACGGCGGTTGAAATGCCTGCTTCTCGTCGCTCGCAAGCCACGCATCGAACCGTTCCGACAAGGCGCCCGTCTCGAAGGAAGTCAACTCCGCCGTCAACGGCGCGTGCTCTTTCTCAAACCGCGCGAGGGCTTGCTGGTGTGTGAGGTCGTCGACAGGGATCTCCAGGTTCGACCGCACCGTCTTCGTGAAGGTCGAGATCAGCCGGTAGTAGTCGTCCGTGGGGATCGGATCGTACTTGTGATCGTGGCAGCGCGCGCAGCCGACCGTGAGGCCCAACATGGACGTGCCGATCGTGCGCGCCATGTCGTCGAGTTCGTCGTAGCGTTCTTTCTCGACCTGGCTCTTCGTGATCTGCGTGGCATGCGTGCCCGCGCCAAGAAACCCCGTGGCCATCATGGCGAGGGGATTGTCCGGCGCGTACTCGTCGCCCGCGATCTGCCATTTCACGAAGGTGTCGTAGGGCAAGTCTTCATTAAAGGCTTTGATGACGAAATCGCGGTAATGGTACGCATACTCGCGGTTGTAGTCCTGCTCGTACCCGTGGCTCTCCGCGAACCGCGCCAGGTCCAGCCAGTGCCGCGCCCAACGTTCGCCGTAGCGAGGGCTAGCCAGCAGTTCGTCAATGAGTTTGTCGTAGGCATTGGGATCGGGATCGTTGACAAATGCGTCGACCGCCTCAGGCGTGGGCGGTAAGCCGATGAGATCCAGGTAGGCGCGGCGGATGAGCGTGCGGCGGTCGGCCTCCCCATTCGGCTCCACGCCATTGGCCTCCAGTTTGGCGAGAATGAACCGGTCGATGTCGCCGCGCGGCCAGGATGCGTCCCCGACGGACGGGGGCGCGTGTTCGACCGGTTTCACGAAGGCCCAGTGCCGCTCGTATTTCGCGCCCTGGTCGATCCAACGTCCAATGAGATCAATTTCCTTGGCCGTCAGGGTCTTGTGGGAATCCGCCGGCGGCATCTTGTCCACCGCATCTGCAGTGGTGATGCGTTGCCACAACGTGCTCGCCGCACGATCCCCAGGGACCAGCGCGGCCCGGCCCGACTTGAGTGCCGCGTGCGCGCCCTCTTCCGTGTCCAGCCGGAGATTGGCCTTGCGTTGCTCTTCGTCTGGCCCGTGGCATGCGAAGCAGTTGTTGGAAAGGATGGGCCGGATATCCCGGCTGTAGCTGATCGTATCCGGCGAGGCGGTCACCTCCGCTGCAACCCGTTTGATGCGTTCTTGCAAGGCATGCAGCAGCGTCGCCCGTTCCTGCGCGTCGTCCGTGAGGGCATCCAGCATAGCGGACGCATCCCCCGCGGGATCTGCGGAGGCGAAAACGGAACACGCCATCAAGGCGCAAACGGACAGAGTACGCCCACTTTGAGGTAAGACCGATACCTTCATGGCGTCCATAGTCCCAAGAGATGCCCCAGAAAGTCAATAAATCGGCTGGTTTGCATTGAACGCCACCAACCCATCGGATACAATTCGCGATACTTTATTCCGAGACCGAATTTCCTTCAGGAGCCAACCTAAGTTATGGACTTACAGCGGTATCGCGATTTGCTGTCGCGTTTTGAGAAGGCCCGCGTCTTGGTTGTGGGCGACATTTATCTGGACGAGAACGTCCGCGGGGTGGTGACGGGGATCAGCCTGGAAGCGCCGATTCCGGTGTATGAAGTGCACGAGCGGCGGTACAACCCCGGCGCGGCGGGGAATGCGGCGTGCAACGTGGCGGCTCTGGGCGCGAAGACGTACATGGTGGGCTACGTGGGCCAGGATACGAACGCGGACATCGTCCGGCGGGAGTTCGAGGTCCGGAACGTGGACACGTCCGGGCTGGTGGTTCATCCAACGCGCGCGACCAACACCTACGGCAAGCTCCGGGCCGGCGGGTTCAACATCCCCACGCAGGAGATCCTCCGCACCGATACGCCCACGCCGGTGTTCATCGAAGGCGAGGTCGAAGACCAGATCATCGCGAATATCAAAGCCCGTGCGCCGGAAGTGGACGCCATCGTGGTGACGGACCAGGTCTGCTCCGTAGCGACAGAGCGGGTCTTGCGCGAGGTGGTCGAAATCGCCAAGAAACACAATCTGATTACCGTGGGCGATTCCCGGTCCCGCGCGGGGGCCTTCAAGAGTTTCGACATCATCGTACCCAACGACCGCGAAGCGGGAATTGGCGCGGGGATCGACGTGGTCGACGAAAAGACCCTCCACGCTGCGGGCAAGAAGCTCTTGGGCATCTGCAAAAACGCCGTCGTGACCCGTGGCGCCCAGGGGATTACCGTTTTCGCCGCGGACGGCAGCGTCACGGATGTGCCTATCACCATCGCCCCGGACGCAGTCGTGGATGTGACCGGTGCGGGCGACACAGTGACCGCTGCGGTGACGGTGACCACGGTTGCGGGAGGAACTCTTGCCGAGGCGGCCGTGGTTGGAAACACCGCTGCGGGGGTAGCCGTGGCCCAGGAAGGCGTCGTAACCGTACCGAAAGCCCAGTTGGAGCGCGCGTTATTCAGCAAAGGCGGGCCTGCCAAGCTAAAAAGTATCAACGAGTTAAAGGAGATTGTCACGAAACTCCGCGCGGCTGGCAAAAAGATCGTCTGGACCAACGGCTGTTTCGATATCGTTCATATCGGCCACATCACGTATCTCCAGAAAGCCGCATCATTGGGCGATGTCCTGATAGTGGGGTTGAACACCGATGAATCCGTACGCAGTGTGAAAGGGCCCGGAAGGCCTATCGTTCCGGAAGCGGAACGGGCGGCGGTATTGGCCGCGCTGGAGTGCGTGGGCTATGTCGTACTGTTCTCAGAGCCTTCGCCCATGCCCTATCTCGAGGCATTGCGGCCGGATGTCTACGCGAAGGGCGGCGACTACACACTGGATACCATCGTGCAAGAAGAGCGGCGGCTTGTCGAGGGTTATGGCGGGGGGATTGCAATCCTTCCTGGGGTAGAGGGTCGTTCGACGACCAATATCATCGCGCGCATCACGAATGATGCGTAGGGTAACGGAGTTTGCAATTCTTGGGAACTGTGCTAGACTGACGAGCAAAGATTATTGACAGGAGAGGGGCCATGAGCTTGAATCGACGGATATCAACAGGGTTGCTCGCAGCCGTCTTGGCAAGCTGCGGGATTTTCACAGCGGTCGCGCAGGAAGCCAACAAAGAACTCGTTGATGCTCAAGATCCATTTATCCTGAATCCGCCGTCCACTTCCCTGGAGCCAGTCGGCGAGGTGGAATTGCCGCCGGCGAACACGGCCCTGGACGAACGGCCCCGGGCGGCCCGGGTGAGCACACCGGACGAGCCCGAAGAGGCAACAGCTGAGGGTTCGGCGGTGCGGACGGAGCGGCCCGAACGGCCGACCCCCAAGAACGTCACGCGTATCGACAACGATCCCAAGCGCAAGCGGAGTGTGCAGCCATCAGCCGTCATCAAGGCACAGTTGGCTCCGTGGGGATACACGCGGCGCTATCTCGAAGGGGACATCGCGGAACCCGAACATCCGTTTGGTTCGGGCCAGCAGCCCGGAATTGGCGGGCTGAACAGACCGAACCAGGACCGCGGTCAGATCAGCCTGCGAGGCAGCCGCGGCCGCAGGGATCGCGACGAAGATTAGTGGCCCCGTACCGTATCGTATCCACAGCTGAAGGTGGCCGCGTCGGCATTGCAGCGGCCGTTCTTACAGCGTTTCCACGGTGATGTGGCTGTTGGTGTAAATGCAAATGTCAGCGGCGGTGGCCAGGGCTTCCCGCACGATCCCTTCCGCATCGAGACTGGAATGCTTTACGAGTACCCGCGCTGCGGAAAGCGCGTAGGCACCGCCGGAGCCAATGGCGATGATGCCATCGTCGGGTTGGATGACTTCACCGCTCCCCGCCACAATGAGGGACGCTTCTGCATCGCACACCGCGAGCAATGCTTCCAAGTTGCGCAGGTATTTGTCGGTTCGCCACTCTTTTCCCAGTTCCACTGCGGCGCGGACGAGATTCTTGTTGAACTCGTTGAGCTTGCCTTCGAATCGCTCGAAGAGCGTGAAGGCATCGGAGACAGCGCCCGCGAAACCGGCGAGGACGCGGCCATCGGCCAGGCGGCGGACCTTGACTGCGTGGTGCTTCATTATGGTGTTGCCGAGGGTGACTTGTCCGTCCGCCCCGAGGGCAACTTGCCCGTCCTTCCGGACGCTGACGACCGTGGTGCCGTGAAAGGCGTTCATTGGATTTCCTTCGTGTTCGCGTCAGGCGCGTGTATAGTACGTCTAACACGCCAGTTTGCAGGCATTCCGGTATCTTCTCACCGCAATGCGTTCAGTTTCGAAAGGACAGCTTCTATCATATTTCGCGCTACCGGACCAAGTAACGGATGGCGTCCGGCGCTGAACATGAGGACATTGTACGACAATGGATGAAGGCCGATCGACGATACTGGGCTTGCTGATTCTCGCAGGCTGCATCGGGCTCATGTGGCTCCGGGGGTACCGCCTGAGGCGCTCGTGGCGCAAGGGTATCGAGGCCCTGGAAGCCGGGGACATGCAAACCGCGGCAGCATGGCTACAGTCCTGCGTGAAGCAGTCGCCTTCTTGGGTGCCAGCCCGGCGATTGCTCGGACGGGCCTTGGTCGCGTCGAGCCGTTTCGAGGAAGCTGAGAAAAATTTGCGCTTGGCTGCGCAGTTCGAACCCCGCAACGCGGAGGGGTATCTGGAACTGGCGATGTTTCTGGCCAATTGTCCGCCGGTGCGGCTGGACGAAGCCATCGATCAGCTTGCTAAGGCGATGGAATATGCCCCGCGATTGCGGCAAGAGGCGGACCGGATGCCGCAATTGGCTCCGCTGCGGGAGCATCCACGTTGGGCAGCAGTCGCCGGTGAAGTGGTGGCGAATCGCGCAAGTTCACAGTAGCGCGTCGAGCCTACTGGAGGAACTCGAGCAAAACCTCGACCGGAATCCCCAACACGCCCGCAACCAGCACGGAGGTAAGTGCTTTAAGGACCGTGGTCACACCTAAGTACGCCACGTAGTCGATGAATTCAAATTCGTAGAGGGCGTGCAGAATAAAATAGGCCGTGATGAGTCCAATACACGGGCAACTAAACAAGACCGACACGCCGACGCCAACCAGACCCGCGCTCACGAAGTCCTTTAGAAATTCCTCGTTCGGGAGTTTCTTCACAAGCAAGAGAGTCAGATACATGCCGGTTGCCGATTCGAGAAGAAGCAGTACAACGACAATGGCCAGTTGAGCGATGGTGAACTGGGTAAAGTCGACCATCTCTTCGACCTTGAGGTCCAGCGGCTGAATCGCGTTGTAGAATTCCTGAGCACTGACATAGCCCGATTGACGGTACACCTCGCCAGTCCAGGAGTCTTCGACGATGGTCGTTGGAATCTCGGTTACTTCATACCATGACGTGTTTTCGGGATCGGCTTCGGTATCGATCCGCACGCAGGTCCAGCCGTCGACCAAGTGAGCGATGCTGGGTTCCTTCCAGGTGTCCTGCATCATTTGGGTCGCGGCTTCGCTTTCGGAGTTGTAGAAGAAGTACAAGGTAGGCGCGAGCTTGTCGTAGGACGCGTTCATAGCCGTGTCATAGGAATTGAACCAATAGATCTCCTGCGGTGCAGCGGCGGGATCGGCCGCCGTTTGCGTTGCTGTGCCGCCTCCGCTGTCGGTCGATCCGCCGTCTTTACCGAAGAATAAAGGCAGCGCGATAAGCGCCAGGAGCAAGACCCCGCCGGCGACGCCGAGGCCGATGTAGAGCGGCTTGCGGTTCGGTTCCGCGACAGCCGGCGGAGGGGCCGCGTCCGGCTTCGGCGCAAAGAGATCGCCAAGACCCATGGGGTCTGCGCCACCCGTTCCGATCGGATCCATACTGAGGTCCATCGGATTGAACGCAATATCCTGGCCAGGGGCGTTCGGGTTGAATACCGGCGGGGGAGGGACCGGGGAAGTGGAGGCCGAAAGTTTCTGCAGGATTTTGTCCGCCCGGGGGTCGTTAAACTTCGACTTGAGCTTCAGGCAGATCTCGTGGGCTTCCTTGGGCCGGCCCAATTTCATCAGACACAGGGCCCTCGGATACATGACGTTCTTCGCGTCGGGAAACGCCGTGTCGAGCTTGTCGAGTACCGTTAACGCTTCGGTGTAACGCTTGTCGCGGAACAACTCATCCGCGAGCTTGAACTTTCGTTGCGCCTCGCTGGAGTCCATACTGGTATCCCCATAAACCCTTGCACCTGCCCGTTGATTCTAACGGACAAGTGTCGAAATGTCACTTTGCGCTAATTTCGTACCGAAACCTCAGGCTCCTGTGATACATTCAATCCCGGAGCATCTGGATACTGCCCGCTATGAAGTTCCTCAGACGCCTTGCAAAATGGTTCGCGGTAACCGTGGTCCTGCTCGTCACGAGTGGGGCTGTCACCCTCGTCTATCTCGCGAACTCGCGCTTGCCCGAACTGGCGGGGACGGTGACCCACCCGTCCCTGCACGGGGAAGTCCGGGTCGTGCGCGATAGCGTTGGAGTCCCCCACATCACTGCCGAGAACGAACCGGATGCGTACTTCGCCCTTGGGTACTGCATGGCCCAGGACCGCTTGTTCCAGATGGAGTTGATGCGGCGGCTGGCTCGGGGTGAGCTGGCCGAGGTGGCGGGGGCTCCGGCATTGCCGATCGACCGGGCCGTTCGCGCGTTTCGGCTGCGGGCGAAAGCCGAAGCGTATTTCGCCGATTCGGATGCCCAACCACCTGAACTGACCGCGCTGATGGACGCCTATCTCGCGGGGGTGAATGCCTTCATCGCAGAAGGTCCGATACCGTTCGAGTTGATCGTGCTCGGCCTGGAGGTGCGGCCATTCACGAAAGTCGATTGCCTGGCGGTGGCCGCCATCCTGCCGATAACCTTCGCGGACGGCATCCGAGGCGATCCACTGGTCACGATGTTGAAAGCAAAGCACCCGGACCTGGATATCGACGCGCTATTCCCCGGCTACACGCTCGAAACGCCGGTCACCATCATGGAGACCCTCGAGGAAGCGGCCGCGTATCTGGAGTCCCGTCGGGAAGAAAAGGAGCCGGACGAGCCGATCCGATACGAAGCATCGTTGGCAGTCGTGAACGAATGGTTGGCAATTTTCGGCGCAATTTCGCAGCGGTTTGGTCCGGCCATGGGGAGCAATTCGTGGGTGCTCGCGCCGTCGCGTACGCGATCGGGCGAAGCCATCCTCGCGAACGATCCGCACATTGCGTTCTCCAACCCCAGCATTCTGTACGAGGCGCATCTGAAGTACGGCGACTTTGAGAACTACGGATTTCATTTGCCGCCCATTCCGATTCCGCTCATGGGGCACAACCGGCAACGCGCCTGGGCGCTGACGATGACGGCGCAAGACGACACCGACTTCTACCTGGAGCGGTTCCACCCGGACAATCCGGACAAGGTGATGTACAAAGGCGAATGGGTGGATGTGGAAACGGCGACGGAAACGATCAAGGTTCGTTTCTCCGACGACGTGGAATGCCGGGTGCGGGTCACGCCGCACGGTCCCGTGCTCAACGATTTCCTCAAAGCGTACCACGGTTACGACGACGCGCCCGTGTCGTTGTCGTGGATTTGGCAGCATCTGCCGTATACCGACATCACCGCCTTCTACCGCATGGGGCACGCGCAGAATTGCGAGGACTTCGGCGAAGCGGTTTCCCTGATCACGTCGCCCGGCATGAATATCAGCTTCGCCGACGCGGATGGCAACATCGCGTGGTGGGCGACGGGCAAGATCCCTATTCGTCCCGACGGTATGAACAGCAAGCAGATTCTCGATGGCGCGTCGGGCAAGGACGAAATTCTCGGTTACCTCCCCTTCGATCAGAATCCCCACTTGAAGAATCCCGAATGCGGGTTCATCGCGTCGGCGAACAACAAACCCACGGTCAAGCCCGTCGGCGCTGTGAAAGACATACAGGGCTATTGGCAACCTACCGATCGCGCGGGGCGCATCGAGGAGTTGGTGAGTGCGCGCTCGGACTGGACGGTCGAAGCGCTCAAAGCGGTGCAGTTTGACGATACGAGCCGCGCGGGGCCGGAGGTGGTGGCGCAGTTGGTTGATGTGATCGATGCGCAGCGCGTGCTGTTGACACCCTGGGAACAGGACGTGCTCGACCGGCTGAAGACCTGGGACTACCGGCACAACGTCGATTCCGTGGGCGCGACGATCTATGAGTATCTCAATGCCGCCGTCCTCAAACGCGCGTTGACCGACGAGATGGGGGTCGATCTCTTTAAAGTCTACGCCACCCTTGCGGATCACTGGCACTTCTACAAGCACTTCATCGGCGACGAGGCGTCACCCTTCTGGGACGACGTGAGCACGACGGAACGGGAGCAACGCCCCGAGATCGTGCTGGCGGCATTCAAAGACATGACGCGCAGGCTCACGCGGCGTCTCGGCGGTGACGTGTCGCGGTGGACTTGGGGCCGCGCGCACACCATGGAGTTCAAACACCCCTTCGGATATCTGCCGGTGCTCGATCAGATTTTCAATTTGGGACCGTACCCCGCATCCGGCGGCGCGCAGGTGCTGAACAACATGCTCTACGACTTCGCACAGGACGAATTCCACGTCATTGCCGGCCCGGCCACGCGACGGCTCATCGACTTCGCCACACCGGAGGCCGCGCAGGTCATCCTGCCCACCGGCAACTCCGGCAATTTCATGAGCCCCCACTACGGCGATCAGGCCCAACGCTTCATGAACGGTGAATACCGCCGCGCCTTACTCGACGCCGAAGACATCGAGCGCGACAAGGCCCACGAGCTGCGCTTTGTACCGGAAGAGTGAAACGGATATTCGCGAACGAAACTCGGCAGAACCTCGAAGACCCTAGAGACGCCGTATGGAGTGCGGCCACGCTTCGGCGTGGCTGCTCTGTATTCGGGAACGCCAGCAGCCCAAAGACTGTCCCAACGCGAGGGGGTGCGGCAGATCGTC
>JAHDWY010000120.1:0-648 GCA_023384315.1 Candidatus Hydrogenedentota bacterium
CCCCCCCCCCCCCACTTCCCGCGCCGCTTCGCAAGTTCCGACGATCTCCACGGGACCGTAGGTGGTTCGGGCGGCCTCGGGCAATAGAGACTGCTGCAACTCGGCAGCGATACGGAGTTCGCCCTCGAGTTGTTCGCGACGCGCGGTCTCGGTTTTGAGTTTTTCGATCTGGTCTTCAATGGACGCGGCCATGCGATTGAAGGCGCGACCCAAGGTGGCCACCTCGACGGGCCCTTCCTCCTCGGCGCGTTTGGTCAGGTCACCGGTCGCGTAGGTGCTCGCGACGTCCACGAGATCGGACAAGGGCCGGGAGACGCTGCGGCTCATGCGCAACGCCAGCCAGACGGCGAGCAGCAGCACGAGCAACGTGGATGTCGTGAGATGCAGAATCTGGGGAAGAACGACGGCGCGCGCGGTCCGGAAGGGGAACTGCACGATAAGCGCGCCGACTTTTTGCGGACGTGCGGGGACGAAGGTCGTGATGATGCTTAATGTGTCGCCGGTTCTTTCCTGCAGGACGTGCTCGTCGGGGTTGGCCTTCAAGCGATTCAGCAGGACCAACGCGGTTTCCTTGTCAAAGGCTTCGGCCGATTCACCACCGGTGGCGACGTCGATGAAGACGTCGTCATCTTCCAGGATAGCGATTCT
>JAHDWY010000120.1:668-8407 GCA_023384315.1 Candidatus Hydrogenedentota bacterium
CCGATGAGGTTGGCGATCTGCAACAGGTCCTGGGCGAGGAAGGGCGGCCCACCGGGCGGACCTGTATCTCGCGGTGGCGGCGCCATTCCGGGACGCTCACGATCTCCGGGGCCGTCGTCTACAGGCGGCGGCACGTCCAGGCCCGGAAAGGCCATGAGCCACGGCGGCGGTCTGCGGTCGCGACTGAGGAGGCGCTCCCTAATCTTGGATTTTTGTTCGAGTTCCGTCGCGAGCAGCAATACGAAGGCCGTACCGGTTTGGCGCATGGTATCGCGCAAAGCGCGTACGGAACTGATGGATAAGATCGTGCCCAGGAGGACGGAGACTAGCACTACGAGGCTCACAGTGGTCACGGTGACGCGCGTACCGTAGCGGTTCCACGGCGATTCAGGCACGGGCGATTCGGTTGCTTCTCGATACCTATTCACGGTCTATCTCGCGCGATCACCGCGCTCCCCCAAGACTGCATGTCACAGCGACCAGCCCTCGCGCCAGGCGCGGCGAACGTACTGCGTCGCATCCGGAATATTGGTGAACTCCATGGTATCCGGATTCCACTCCAACTTGGTACCGAATCGTTTGGCGATGTTGCCGAGCAGGCAGACTTCGGTCAGCGGGCCGGAGTAGGCGAAATCGGCGCCGGCTTTACCGCCGGACTTGATAGCGCGCACCCAGTCGTCTTCGTGGGTGCCTTCGACGCGCGGAATGGACGGTTCCGGCGGCGTGAAATCCTTCATGCGCGATGCGGGAAGCAGGCGCGGGTTTTCGCCGTAGACGCCACAGGTCAGCATGCCGTCCGAGCCTTTGAACAATGCGCCGCCTTCGGGATGGCCGAGTTCGTCCTGGTCGTCGAGTTCGCGCGGGCGGGGCACGCGCAATCCGTCATACCACGTTAGGGTCACGGGCGGCATGACGCCGCGGGCCGGGAACTCATAGCGCACGAGACAGGCGATGGGGTGGGTCTCTTCGTTCAGGTCGGTGCAGGAGCCGTCGATGCTGATGGGCTGTCCCAGATCGAGAGCCCAGAAGATGGGGTCGAAGGTGTGAGCGCCGCGGTCGCCCATCATGCCGCAGCCGAAATCCCACCAACTACGCCAGGTGCGGGGATGGTAGCAGGGATGATAGGGGCGTTCCGGCGCGGGACCGAGCCATAGGTCCCAATCGAGCGTCTCCGGAATCGGCGGAGTTTCTTCCGGGCGGGTACCGTGGGGGGAACTCCAGTTGGCGTGGCCCCAGGGGTAGTAGGTGAGGCTGCACCAGGCATCCACTTCGCGGATTTCACCGATAATACCCGCCTGAATCCATTCGCGGACCTGACGGATGCCCTCGCCGGAGTGGCCCTGGATTCCCATCTGCGTGACGACACCGGTTTCCTTCGCGGCCTGGGCGAGGATACGGGATTCGTAGACTTCGTGGGTGAGAGGCTTCTGGCAGTAGACATGCTTGCCGGCAACCATGCAGGCCTTGGCGATGACGGCATGCGTGTGATCGGGCGTGGCGATGAGCACGGCGTCGATGTCGTCCTGCGCGGCGAGCATCTCGCGGTAATCCGTGTACCGCTTTGCGTCAGGGAAGGCTTCGAAGACTTTGGCGGCGTAATCGTGGTCCACATCGCACAGGGCGATGATGTTCTCGTTGGACAGGTTGCGCAGGTTAGACCCGCCCATACCGCCGATGCCGATTCCCGCGATGTTCAGTTTCTCGTTCGCGTTCTGCGCGCGGGCGATGTGAAAGGCGCCCAACGCAGCGGCACCACCGATTGTTGTACGGGAAAGAAAGCCACGGCGGCTAATCGTGTTCATGAGACGCTCCTCGCTTGGACTTCGTCGCGGATTTGGGCTTCGCCCGTCCTTGAACCCGCCGACGGTTTCTGGTTCCATCACCGGTGCCAATCGTAGCACATACGGCGGGAGATCGTTGTCATTTCTAAACGTCGACATGCATTCACAAAAAGACTTGGTCGCACTGGGCGGGGAGCCGCATTCACGCTGATCTTTCTGGCGTTCGTGGAGGCGGCGCATGCGTCTGCCGCGGGACCGGAGACCGCCGGAGGCTTGAAGGCCGTCGACTGGGTCATCATCGCGCTCTACGCAACGTCAACCATCGCATTGGGCTGGTACTATAGCCGCCGCCAAAGTTCCACGAAGGAGTACTTCGTCGGCAGCGGGAATATGCCGTCATTCCTGATTGGCGTCTCCTTGTTCGCCACGCTGCTGAGCACGATCACCTACCTTTCTCTTCCGGGTGAAGTCCTGGGGAAAGGTCCCATGTATATGACCAGCCTGCTCGCGCTGCCGCCGGCTTATCTGGTCGTTGGATACGTGCTGCTTCCGGCATACATGCAAGTTCGCGTGACGAGCGCGTACGAACTGCTCGAAATGCGGCTGGGGCTGAGCGTGCGGTTGCTGGGCGTCGTGATGTTTCTGGCGTTGCGGCTCACCTGGATGTCGTTGCTCGTGTATCTCGCGTCCAAGGCGATGGTCGTGATGATGGGGATCGGCGATGAATGGATTCCCGCCGTGGTGCTGGTTACCGGATTCGTGTCGGTCATCTACACGTCGATGGGCGGACTTCGGGCCGTAGTGATTACGGATCTGGTCCAAGTGTGTCTCCTATTTGGCGGAGCATTGCTGGTCATCCTCGTAGTTTGTGTGGACCAGGGCGGTTTTGGATGGTTTCCGACTGAATGGCAGACGCATTGGGACAGGCAGCCCGTGTTCTCGGTGAACCCCGGGACGCGGGTCACGGTGCTTGGGACGCTTGTCAGCATCTTCCTCATGTACGTATGCACGGCGGGCGGCGACCAGGTATCGATACAGCGGTTCATGTCCACGCGGGACGCGGCTGCCGCCCGATGGGCGTTCTTCACGCAGCTTTGCGTCGCGGCGGTCGTTACGACGACGTTGAGCGTTGTCGGCCTGGCCTTGCTAGGTTACTTTCAATCCCACCCGGGCCTGCTTCCCGAGGGGATGAGCATCGAGCAGAACGCCGACGATGTTTATCCGCGATTCATTTCTTTCCATCTGCCCGCGGGCGTTTCGGGGTTCGTGGTGGCGGCCATGTTCGCAGCGGCCATGTCGAGCATCGATTCGGGCGTGAACTCGATTACGGCAGTTGTGATGACGGACCTGCTGGAGAGGTTCGGGTACCACCCCAAGACCGAGAAGGGGCACGTGTTCGCGGCGCGGTGTCTTGCGTTCGGTATTGGCACGGCGGCCATGATTGGGAGTTCGTTCATGGACGCAATTCCCGGCAACATCACTTCGATTACGGGGAAGACGGCCAATCTTCTTGTGACTCCAATATTCGGGCTGTTTTTCTTTGCCATGTTCGTCCCGAATGTGCGGACTGCAAGTGTGTGGGTGGGCTGGTTCTTCGGCGTAACGACGGCGGTGCTGGTCGGGTTCTCGGGCGCCATCTTCGGGTACAACCCGGAGACAGGGTATGATCCGATCAGCTTTCAGTGGATCGCGCCGGCGGCCTTGACGGCGAATCTTGGGAGCGGCCTGCTCGTCCATTGGTTGCTGCCGCGGCAGCGACGGGGTGTTGGATCGTGAGTGTCGTTACGGAACATGAATTGGCGTGCGACGTGTTGGTTGCGGGAGGCGGCGCGGCGGGGGTGCCGTGCGCTCTGGCGGCGGCGCGGTGCGGCGCGCGTGTCATTCTTTGTCAGGACCGGAGCGTGCTTGGCGGCAATGCTTCGAGCGAAGTTCGCATGCACATCGTCGGCGCGAACGGCGTGGGCCGGAATGACCGGGGCGCGGAACTGGAAACGGAGGCTCGGGAAGGTGGCATCGTCGAGGAGATCCGACTGACCAATTGTGTGCGCAATCCGCAGCGGTCGGCTTCCATGTTCGATCTCATTCTGTACGACCTGTGCCGGGCTGAGCCCAATCTCACGCTCTTGCTGAACACGGCAATCACCGGTGTCGCAATGCGCGGCGATACCATCGAGTCCGCGATTGCCGAGCGCATCAGCACAGAAGACCGGTTTCGCATCGCGGCGAAGGTCTTTGTTGATTGCACCGGCGACGGGCGGCTCGGCGTGGAGGCGGGCGCGCTGTTCATGGAAGGGCGGGAGGACAGGCAGCAGTTTGGCGAATCGCTGGCTCGCGAGGTGGCGGACCAAGCGCGGCTTGGCTCATCGATCATGATACAGGCGCGGAAGCACGATCGGCCCATGCCTTTCGTTGCGCCGGTGTGGGCGCGCCGGTTCAGCAAGGAGGATCTGCGGCTGCGGCTGTATGCGATGCCGGGCGACGAAGCGCCGACGCATGAGTACGGCTATTGGTGGGCGGAATGGGGCGGGACGCTGGACTCCATCAAGGACAACGAAGAGATTCGCGATGCGTTGTTTGCCGTTGTGCTTGGCATTTGGGACCACGTGAAGAACGGACCGCCCGAGGCGCGCGGCGCCGATTCCTTCGATGCCTCGCATTGGGCGCTGGAGTGGATTGGCTTTCTTCCTGGAAAGCGGGAAAGCCGGCGGTTCGTCGGTCAGCACGTCTTGACGCAGCAGGACGTGATGAATTCGACACTCTTCGAGGATGCGATTGCGTACGGCGGTTGGCCGATCGATATACATCCGGTTGAAGGGGTCGATGCGCCGGACGAGGAACCCTGCGTTCAGCATGCCGTGCCGTACCTGTACGACATTCCGTTGCGAGCCTGCGTGTCGAGCACGATTCGTAATCTCATGTTTGCGGGACGCAACATCTCGGCGACGCATGTTGCGTTCGCGTCCACGCGTGTTATGGCGACCTGCGGCGTTGTGGGGCAAGGCGCCGGAACGGCGGCCGCGATTGCGGTTGCCCGGGGAATTGCACCTCGCGATTTGGCAAGCGACTCAGAAGCAATAGATGCGATTCAGCAGCGGCTCTTGCGCGATGACTGTTATCTGGTGGGGCGGTCGAACGCCGGTTCCGAAGACCTTGCGCGAATCGCAATGGTCACCGCAACCAGCGAGCAGCTCGAAGGTCCGGCGCGGCAGGCTGTGCAAGGGCCTACGCGAGTGGTGCATGGCGAGCGAGGCGCGCCTCCGGAGCGTCGCGCCGCCGGCACACAGCGGTGGATGTCCGATCCGGGCGCGGGTTTTCCGGCGACGTTGGAACTTGCGTGGGACTCCCCCATTCTGCTTCGCGAAGTTCAACTCATTTTTGATACGGGCATGCACCGCCACCTGACGCTTAGCCAACACGATGGCTATACCGCTACCATGATGTGGGGGCGGCCCCAACCGGAAACCGTTCGCGATTACACCGTGAGCGCCTATGTGGACGGTGAGTGGGTTCCGTTCGTTACGGTGCGTGACAACTACCTGCGCAGGCGCGTACACGCAATTGAGGTTGCGCGCCCCGTTACCAAGATTCGGGTTGAGGTGCAGGCAACGAACGGTTTGGATCATGCACGGATTTGCGAGGTTCGCGTCTACGCGTGATCGCTTCTACTCTCGAACGCGCGCTTCCCTTGGCCGGTAGGGTTCGCGGTAGTGGTAGAGCACTTCCATGCGCGACGGTCTTCCGGTCACTCCGAGGGCGTTGCGGGTGCGCATTTCGAGCGTGTTCAATGCGCTGCGGTTTAGAAGCCAGACGAATTCACGGTCCGCATCGCGCCAGCCGGTGTCGTCCACGTTGATCTCGTACGACTCGAAGTTCGGGGTGATGCTATGCATCTGCACCCGGACGTCCCCCTCCCGCTCTCCGTGCGTCGCAGTGAAGGCGACTTGATTGAGCGTCGGGTAAAAGTCCGCGATGCGGTCGCTGTGCAGCGCGTATTGCAACTTCCGCGGCGTGGCCCCGTCGTACCAGTTGAGGTAGCCGTTCCAGGGCCACCAGGCGCTGCCTTGCGACAAGGGCCGTGGCGTGGGTTGGGAGAAGTAGTTGTTTCGCGGCATCATGCGGAAGAAGCCGGTCAGGTTGTGCTGCGGCGGACGTTCGCCCGGGTTGGGACTGTTCAGCCACGGGGTGAACGTCGAAATCTCGAGAGGCGGTGAGTTTTCCGGCAGCCCGGAATCGGGATGATTGCACCAGGGTTGCGCGCTCATCCAGTCGATGGGATTCGACGCGGACAGGCCGTACTTGGAGAGAAAATGCTCGTGCTGCTCGTGAATGTTTACGGGCTCACCGGTTTCGGTGTTGAACTCGTAGGAGTCGAAGACGCTTTCCGGATCGGCGTGCACCCATTTGCCGAGATCGTCGATGTACACCTCGACGGATTCGTGGTTGAAGATGTTCACGTGCCGCGCCTGGTAGCCCAGCGACGCCAGCGATTGAATGAACACAATGGAAAACTGGATGCACATGCCGCCTTTTCCGCAGGCATCGCGCCGATCGAGGATATCGAGGGCGTTCCATTCGGGGTAATTCGGCAGCGGCGACCCGTGATACCACTGTTGCGACACGAAATGGCGGAGGCGATTGATCTTCTCGAAATCGCCATGGGTATCCGCGAGGAGTTCGTCGAGCTTGAGCCGGTTGCGGAGTTCGGCGAGTTGTGGGGCCGCCGCGTCTTCGTACTGGAAGCGGTAGCTCGAATAGCGCAAGCGCGGGTTTTCGCACTCGGTCACGAAGAAGGTATTGGGTTGCGGGGAATCGAACTGGAGCGTGCGCGTCACGCTTGCGCCCGTCACCACGGGTGTCGCGAGCGGGTACGCCGTTTCGAGGCGCGCCTCCCATTGCATGTAGCGATTGTGCACGCGTGCGATCTGAATCGTAGCCGCGTCGCCTTCCGAGGTGTGTGAAAACTCGCCCCACGACGCATCTTCCAGGTCGGGTGTGTCCGCAAACCGGAGGGCCCAGCGGATGGTCGTGTCTTTTGGCGTCGATCCCTGCCCCTCGAAATGGAGGGCTGTCACGTCGCACTGCGGCTTAATCGATCGTGCGTCCGGCGTGGAACCTTCCCAGAGATCGATGGCCGGCGACCGGAGAATGCCAAGCGGTTTCCGGCGCGTGAGATTGAGGCGAATGACGTACTCGCCGGAGACGTCGTTTGTTGCGCCGAGCGAATATTGGTTCCAGGACTTCCCGCCATCGGTGGACTTGCCGGAATGCTCGCCGACATTGATCGGTTCGAATCCGTATTCCGCGCTGTTCGCGTCGCCTCGGATCTGTCCGGAACTGATAAGGGCCGTGTTGCCCTGGTACACAAACTTGCCGCCTCCCGCGTCGTACTCGTCGTCCCGGGCGATGAGGAGTTGATAGGCCTTGTCCTCAGGTGCATCGCTGCCGACGACGACTTCGTTTGCGCCGGCCTTCAGATACTCAACCGGCACCTTCACCCAATGCCAGTTTGGATCGTGCCAGGAGATGGGATTGCCCTCGATGCGATGACCATTGACGATGAGGTAGTAAGTTGGCTGGTCTTCGCGGCCCGCGGGCTCCATGTAAAGCACCACGTGCGCGTCCGCGGCGGTCGGGTCGTCCAACTCAAATGTCTTCCTTGCGAGGACCCCGGCGTGAATGCTCTCTTTGAAGGTTCCCTTCTCGCTGTGTCCCGCGCCGGGGCCGTCGTCTTCAAGCAACACGAGGTCGTTCAGGACGACGCCCGCTTCGCTACGCATGACGTCAACGGCGAATCCCCACTCATAGGCCTGCGAGGCCGGCATGTCTATGGTGGCCTCGATGGTTTGGGGTTCCGATGCCTGGACAAGGGGAAGAGCCAGGCCTGTAAGCAACAAGGCGAGAAAACATCGCATTGGAGTCGTCTCCTCAGTCGTGCGCCTTCGGGGCAGGGGGGCCGCA
>JAHDWY010000120.1:8417-9446 GCA_023384315.1 Candidatus Hydrogenedentota bacterium
CCTACCACGACGCGGCGGATCTTGACAGCTTGCGACGCGGCTCGTAGAGTGCGGGAGGATTCGCTGTCATTAACGCGGGGGGAATCTATTCAGTTGCGCCCTCTGTTGAACAGAACCGGTACCGCGCTAATCGCGTTTACCCTTGCATGTGTCTTCTCGCAAGGATCGCGCGGGGACGTGCCTTCGCACCAGACCGTTCTCGACACCATGGCAAAGGCCACCGATTTCATGATGAACGTGGTATCCAACCGGGGCGGTTTTGTCTGGGCGTATAGCCTCGACCTGGAGCCCTTTGGGGAGTTGCCTGCGCGCGAGAGCATGATCTGGGTAGAGCCGCCGGGGACGCCATCAGTCGGCTTGATGCTGTTGGAGGCCTATCGGGCGACGGATGACAAGATGTACTTGGAGGCCGCCAAGCGCGTGGCAGAACCATTAATCTGGGGGCAGCATCCGTCCGGGGGATGGCACTACTTCATCGATTTCGAACCGGATACTTTGCCTGACTACTACGGGGAGTTCTTCTCGAAGTGCTGGGGCTGGCAGGAGTATCTCCATTACTACGGCAACTGCACCTTCGACGACTTCAGCACCTCGGAGCCGACGCGGTTTCTGCTGCATCTCTACGAGGTGACGCAGGAGCCGAAGTATCGGGAACCGTTGGACCGGGCGCTGGAGCACATCCTGCGGGCGCAGTATCCGAATGGCGCCTGGCCGCAACGCTATCCGACGGACAAGCTGTTCCCTCGCGAGGACCATCCGGATTATACGCCGTTTTACACGTTCAACGACGGGGTCATGCTGGACACGATCAAGGTGTTGCTCGAGGCACATAAAGCTCTCGGCGATCCACGGTTCGAAGCGGTGGCACGGCGGGGAATGGACTTCTATCTGATCGCCCAATTTCCGGTACCGCAGGCGGGGTGGGCGCAGCAGTACGATTTCGACATGCGGCCGGCATGGGGCCGTCCCTTCGAGATCGGCACGGTGTGCGCGGGGGAAACGGCCTCGTGCATCCAAGACCTCATACTC
>JAHDWY010000121.1:0-1336 GCA_023384315.1 Candidatus Hydrogenedentota bacterium
TTCGAATCGTTGACCGGTTTCAATGTGTATGAATCGCTGTGCTTGAATCTAGCCGGACATCATTTCGCGCGAGTTTACCCCATGCGCCATGGCCTCCATCGCGCTCTTGGTTCCTTTGGGAATCCGATCCCATGGAGTCTTTTTATGGCTGGAATGATCCCAATTTCGGCGGCGCTACGATTCGACCCGGCATGGAGTTTGCGGCGGGGGATTGCCGCGGGGTTCATCTTCCTTCTTGGCATGTACACCGGGGTTTCCAGTGGGGGCTTATTCGCGGCCCTGATCATGCTTGCGGTGATGGCGTTCTCCCCAGTGCGCCCCCTGCTCCTTCCCGTCATCGCCTGTACTCTCTTGATTGCCGGCACCATGCAGTTTGTTGGACCTGCCTGCGGCCTTCCTTCGTTTACGGAGTTTGTTACTCGTTTCAGTTTGGACGCGAACAGTGGGGCGTACCGCATGGGCCTCGTCGGAGAAGCGTTTCACGGCGGCATGCGCGGACATTGGATCTTTGGCTATGGCCTCGTTGGACTCGGAGTTGAGGCTGAGAGTGGAGCATTCCATTGGAGTCACACAGATTTTGTAAATCTGTACATTTATAAGCTCGTTGTTTATGGACTCGTGGGGATGGTCCCGTACCTGATTATGATCGGCGCGACGTTCGCGCGGCTTGGTGTGGCGATTCACTATGCCATGGACCGTGAGAGCGCATGGCTGACGTGGTGTTTTCTATCACTCGTATTGGGTTGGCAGATTGCGTTCTTGACGGTTTCCCCGATGACGCAGTTCGCAACGCTTTACTATGCCATATTGGGAATCGTTGCCGGACTGTCTGGACTCGTTGCCGGATCGTACGATGAACGAGAGGACGCCGCGCTTCTTCCGAATACCGCCCTACAAGGAATCCCTTTATGAACACCGTGTCCATCGTCATCCCCAGCTGGAATGCAAAAGTACATTTGCTTGCGTGTCTCAGTTCGATCGCCTCATTCCCTCCCCGGGCGACGGTGGAGATTATCGTTGTTGACAATGCGTCGACCGACGGGAGTCCCGAAGCGGTAGCCCGGCTGTATCCAGCCGTGCGGCTGATCCGTAATGCGAGTAACGTCGGTTTTGCTCCTGCCGCGAATCAAGGTTTGCGGGAAGCCACTGGGTCCTACCTGTTTCTTGTGAACTCCGATGTGGTTGTAACCGAGGGCTCGTTCGACGTGCTCATGAAGTTTCTGGACAGCACCCCGCGCGTTGCGCTGGCGGGTCCGCTTGTATGTCGACCTGACGGCAGTATCCAGGAGAACTCGCGAAGGCGTTTGCCGACGCTCCGGCGTGATTTCCTTCAAGC
>JAHDWY010000121.1:1346-9390 GCA_023384315.1 Candidatus Hydrogenedentota bacterium
GCTTCAGCATATCTCCGCCCGCTGCCGCGACACGTATTCCGAAACGGGGCCGACTTCAAACGTTGAAATGCTGGACGGCTGCTTCTGGGCAATGCGCCGTAGTTCGTTAGAAGCAATTGGCTTTCTGGATGGTTCATTCCCCTTCATGGGAGAGGACATGGATTGGTGCCGGCGTTGCCGCGGTGCTGGGTGGTATGTCGCGTTTGTGCCGGAGGCCCTCGTCGTCCATACAGGTGGAGCAAGTTCCGCTTCCGCGCCGCCGATGAAGTTTGTTCTCCAGGGGTTCCGCGCGCGGCAGATGTACTTTCTGAAACATGGAGGACGATCCGCGTATTGGGTCTGTCGGCTGACCCAGACTTTGCTCGAAGTGCGCCGGTTAATGGCCTGGGTGTGTCTGCTTCCGTTTTGGAGAGGTCACCGTGCGGAACTGGGGCGCAACGTCCAGCGTGACTGGAGCGCATTGAAATGGCTGCTGCAACGGGGGCGCGCAGAGTTGGCCGCATGGGAGTAGACGGGAGAACCGTGAAGGATGGATGTGGATTCTTATGTACTAATCACCCCAGCGCGAAATGAGTCGGCAACGCTGGCGCAGACCATTGAGGCGGTCCTCAATCAGACGATCCGCCCAAGGCGCTGGGTCATTGTTAGCGATGCTTCCACCGACGGCACAGACGAGATCGTGAGATGGTGGTCGCGGCGGCACTCACTCATTGTTGGAATTCGGCTAGAGCGCGACGGCCCCCGCGACAGCTCGACGGGAAAGATAGGAGCGCTATTGGCGGGGTATCGGGAGATCGAAAAGGCATCGTTTGATTTTCTTGGCCAACTCGACGCTGACGTCACGTTCGAGCCGACCTATTTTGAAGCGCTTCTGTCGCGCTTTCGCGAGAATCCGAATCTCGGGATTGGGGGCGGTGTGGTCCTCGATTGCTACGATGGGTTCGTTCACACGCACGTCAGCAGTGTCGATCACGTTGCGGGGGCCGTACAGTTTTATCGTCGCGCGTGTTACGAGAGCATTGCGCCGTACAATGCGCTGCGCGGTGTGCAAGAGGATACGGTTGCAGAGTACCTCGCCCGATGGCAGGGATGGGAAACGCGTTCATTCCCAGATCTTTGCGTTCTGCACCATCGGCGGGCGGGAACGGCCGGCCAGGGGATCTTCCGCGCACGTTACCGGGCGGGCGTTCGCCAGTACCTCATGGGATGGAGCCCGGTATACGTCGTCGCCCGGAGCGTCTACTGCCTCGCAGAACCACCGCGGGTTTGCGGCGCGCTCGTGCGTTTCGCGGGGTACCTTACAGCAACGATCCGTCGACATCCACGTGAGTTGCCCGCCGATTTGGTCCAGTTCATTCGGGGGGAACAGCGCTGGAGAATCTGGTCCAAGGTGTCCACAATTGGTTTCGCTAAAACGTTGGCAACGTCTGGAAATGCGCGCACGACTTTGGAGGGCCCACCGGGACATGGCCACCCAATCCAGTAAGAGATTGCGAATCGCGCAGATTGCCTCGTACTACCTTCCAGCCTTGGGGGGCGTCACGCGTGTCGTTCAGTACTTGTCTGAAGAACTCGCCCATCGAGGTCACGATGTTCACGTGCTCACATCGACCCGGGTCCCGAAGGGCAACGAAAGACTCGGTGGCGCGGGCGACGAGGATGTAAACGGTGTGTGGGTACACCGTTTCCCGGCTTGGGGCAATGTTGGCCACATGTGCTTTTTCCCAGGGTTTCTCCCGGTTCTGAAACGGCTACGACCCGATGTTATCCACTGCCATGGCTACCGTCGCCCACATGGCGATTTGGCGGGTTTTGTGTCGCGACGCCTCGAGATTCCCATTCTGTTGCACGTCCACGGAGGTTTCGACCCGCACTATTGTGTGAAGCACTGCGTGTACGCCGCATACGATCGACTGGCGCGGGCCGGAGTGGTTAACCGTTTTGACTACTACATCGGCCTTACGGAAGCGCATCGGGAGAAGCTGCTCCAAACGGGCGTTCCTTCGGACCGAATGTCCGTGGTCCCAAATGCCGCGAAGGATTCCTGTTTCGAAACAGTGGACCCTGCGGATTTCAAGAGGCGGTTCGAGATCGCGGACAAAAGGGTGATTCTTTTCTTGGGAATGCTGCATCGGGCAAAACGGCCCGACCTTGTGATCCGCGCCCTCCCGCGGATTGTCGCACTCGAACCGAGAGCTTTCGTCCTGTTTGCAGGGCCGGACGCCGGCGAGGCAGGACATGTCGCCGAACTCGCAACTCGTTTGGACGTGGCTCCATTCATACGTTGGATCGGCCCACTTCATGGCCGCGATACCCATGCCGCCCTTGCCGCGAGTGAGTTGTTGGTCCTGCCGTCCGATGAAGACGCATTCCCACTGGTCATGCTGGAGGCCATGGCGCATGGCCGACCCGCAGTGGTTAGTGATGCCGTCGGTCCAGCTTCGATCGTCGCGGAATCCAACGCCGGAATCGTATTTCCCAGCGGACGCCACGATCGGCTGGCGGAAGCGGTTCTTTCAATCATGCAGAACGGTAAACTGCGTGATGAAATGGGGAAACGGGCGCGCGATACGGCGAGAGCCCGGTTTACCGTTTCAGCGGCCGTTGACCGGCTGGAGAACATCTATTTCCGACTTTGCCCGCCCAAGGCTTTTGATGCAGCAACCCACGGAAGACCGGAAAGGCGTCCGCACGGCGCATAGCCGGCTTCAAGGAGGAGGTGCTGGATGACGGAGGATCACGGCGTACTGATTCTGGTCGAGAACCTCTCGGTACCGTTTGACCAGCGGGTTTGGCGGGAAGCGACGGCTTTGCGCGATGCGGGCTACTGCGTTTCCGTTATCTGCCCGGCTGGAAGGGAACTTGATCGGTCCATGCGAGAGAACGTGGACGGGGTCGCAATCTACCGGTATCCCGGTTTCGAGGCGCGACGGGGATTGTTTGCCTACGGCCTGGAGTTCGCTTGGGCCTTGATCGCGATGACCGTCCGGTCATTCGAGGTATTCCTGCGCCAGGGGTTTCGGGTGATCCAGTTGTGCAATCCCCCGGACTTGTTGTTCCTGGTGGCGCTCCCCTACAGATTCCTTGGACGCCGGATCATTTTCGATCACCATGATCTTGCTCCAGAGACCTACTGTTCGCGACCCGGTCAAGGCGCTTCCCGGTGGGTCCGTCGAATCTTGCTACTCATGGAGCGCGTAACCTTTCGATGCGCCGACGTGGTAATGGCGACCAATCAGTCGTACCGCCGGATTGCACTAGAACGAGGCAGGGTGCCCGAGGATGACATATTCGTCGTGCGCAACGGCCCGGATTTGGCGCGTATTCGGAAGGTGCCGGCCAACCCCGCACTTCGAAAAGGACGACCCCATTTGCTGCTGTACGTCGGCACCATGGGGCCGCAGGACGGAGTCGACTACTTCCTTCGGTCGCTCGATCACCTTCTGCATACGCGCGAGCGCGACGATTGGCACGCAATGATAGTAGGCGGCGGCATTCAGCTTGAAACGCTCAAAAGGTATGCGCGTGAACTAGACCTGGAAGACCGCGTGACGTTCACGGGCCGCGTGCCGGACGAAGCACTTCTTGAGGCCTTGTCTACGGCAGACGTTTGTGTGTGCCCCGATCCGAAGAATCCGCTCAATGATGTCTCGACGATGAATAAGACGATGGAGTATATGGCAGTGGGCAAGCCTGTCGTGGCATTTGATTTGGTTGAGACCCGCGCCTCCGCCGCGGACGCTGCGCTGTACGCTCCGGGGAACGATTATCGTGCGTTTGGCGATTCGATCGCGCACCTGCTGGACAACCCGTCGCTTCGCGCGACGCTGGGCGCGCGGGGTCTCGCGCGTATCCGTCAATCTCTTTCGTGGCAGCATTCGAAGCGACCTCTGTACTCGGCGTACGAGCGGGCGTTTGCCAAAGCCGGGAGGTCGTGTCCTGATGTGGAGTACGACGCAGATGGTGTATCGGTTCGTACGAAGGAGGAATCATGTTTACATTAGCCCGACGCCGTTCGACCGGGTTGTTTCGAGGGATCATCTCGGTTTGGGCGGTTTCGCGGGGTGCGAAGACTCATTTGGACTCGCCTCTGCTTCACTTGACATCGCCGCCCACGATTTGGAAATCAAACGGTCCAACGATACCATCGAGTCGACCGGGGGCGCCCGCAATTGCGCCCGGCAGTCGGCAGGTCATCGCGCCGGATGTGGAGATCGGCGAGCGGGTTGTCCTGCGGGACTTCGTCAATCTCTATGGATGTCAGATTGGGGATGACAGCCGAATCGGCACGTTTGTTGAGATTCAGAAAGGGGTCCGAGTCGGAAGGAGCTGTAAGATCTCAAGCCACACCTTCATCTGCGAAGGCGTAACCATCGAGGACAATGTTTTCATTGGCCACGGCGTGACATTCATTAACGACGCGTACCCGCGCGCAACCTGCGAGGATGGCCGGCCTCAAACTGAAGTGGATTGGGAATGCATCCCAACCCGAATATGCGAGGGCGCATCCATTGGTTCGGGAGCGACGATCTTGTGTGGTGTGACCGTGGGCCAAGGCGCCATGGTTGGGGCAGGTAGCGTGGTCACGCGAGACGTACCGCCCAATGCCGTCGTCGCGGGGAATCCTGCGCGGATACTTCGAAGCACAACGGTGAGTGTGCAGCCAGGAAACGGGCGGTAGTGGAAGAAGCACTAATGCGGCAAGTCACTTTCTGACTGCCTGTTCGCACCGGAACCATCAAGCGCGACGGGGAGGTCTGGAAAGCACGGCGGGACTGGTCTGGCGGGCTGGTTCCCCGTGCTTTCAACTTAGATCACACCTGAAGTTTTCGAGATGTTGGCATGCACGTGCGCGCCTCAGCTTTTGGCATTAGCGTCCACAATCCTCACGGTGTCGGTGCATGTATACTGGTTTCCCCACAGATTCGAGAATGTCAACGACGCTGACGTGCTTGTTGCGTCCAAGTCCAGTTCCTGTACTTCAAAGTGGAAGACAGCGTCATCCACCCCATCGCCGTCCACGTCCTCAAAGCCCCAGCTCACCGGCCCGGCACCTGCAAATACGACTGTGTCGAAATCAACGAAGTTCGGCACATAGATCGTGCCCATTGAGAAGAGGGCGACCGCGACCGTTCCATTGCTCGAAATGTTTATGGTGTTCGGATCGCTTCCGGGTTTGATGTCGATTTCGCAGGCAGACGCGCCCAATACCGCGACAAAGCCCGCTGCAAGTAGAAACACAGTGAATTGTTTGCGAACCATTACTTTGCCCTCCTTTAATTGTTACGTCACCGCTGTGCGTGGCGATGAAACACGAAAGCACTCGCGAGATCCTCACCGCGTCGACTACGCTGGAGGTGCCACTGCCGAACGGTGCCTACTGAGCGATGAAACAACTTCTTCAATTTGCGACTCGACCAATTCGGGGTACATTGGCAACGACAGGAATTCGTCGGCGCATGATTCCGCCACCGGGAAGCTATTCTCCACGTACCCGAGACACCGGTATGCAGGCTGCAGATGAATCGGTGTCGGGTAATGAATCGCACACTGTACTCCGTCGCTACGCAGTGAGTCTGCCAATCGGTCCCTATTTGACGCCCGGATTGCGTAAATGTGGTAGACATGGCGGACGTTCGGGGCCTCGAATGGTGTTACGAGTTCTTCCAATTCCGCCAGCGCGCGGGAGTACTCACGCGCGTGGCGGCGACGAGCATCCGTCCATGATTCAATATACTTCAGTTTTACGGACAGCACCGCGCCCTGGATGCCATCCATGCGCGCATTCCAGCCGATGCGGACGTGGTCGTGCTTTCGAGACTGTCCGTGGTCACGCAACGTGCGGAGGATTTGCGCCAACGCGTCGTCGTCGACAACGACAGCGCCGGCCTCACCGTAGGCACCAAGGTTCTTACCCGGATAAAAGCTGAAACATCCGGCGTCTCCAAACGACCCCGCGCGTCGGCCTTTGTACTCCGCGCCGTGTGCCTGGCAGGCGTCCTCAATCACTTTGAGTCCATGCCGCGCAGCAATTTCCAACACGGGATCCATGTCCGTTGGTTGCCCGAACATGTGGACCGGCACGATGGCCTTCGTCCGAGGACCAATGGCGTCCTCTAGCAATTCCGGTTGCATCGTGTAGGTGTACGGATCGATATCGACGAATACAGGTTTCGCCCCGCACAGGCTGATTGCTTCAGCCGTGGCAAAGAAAGTGGTAGGAATGGTAATGACCTCATCCTCTGGGCCCACGCCCAAGGCAGTCATCGCCAGCCAGAGGGCGTCAGTACCGCTCCCGACACCGATTGCAAACTGTCTCCCGCAATAGGTCGCAAACTCGCGCTCGAATCGTTCGACGTACGGTCCACCGGCGAATGCACACGATTCGAGAACTTCGTGGATGGTTGATGCGATTTCCTCTCGGATAGACTGGTATTGGGACTGAAGATCGAGAAATGGGACCCCCACCGCAGATCCTCCAGGCATGGCCCGGCACTGCCCCATTCGTGGCCCCCACAGGTGTTTAGAATAGAACTTTACTATCGATTTGTCAAGACTGTTTGGTTGTTCGGCAAGCGCAAGTTGATCGTGCCCACCCTGTGCAAAGTAGAAATGGCCTCTTTGTCCTGGTTCTGGGAGGAGGAGGATGGGATTTCGGATTTCGGATCTGGGATACCCTATTTTGACGGCCACGGCATCCACGTTGTCGTCGGCGCGGCCTCGGACGATCCGATAGCCAGCGCCCGTTCCTTTCTCGCAGGGACGCTCGAACTCACGGACAATTACTGCGACCACTGAGGCAGCCTCGGCCTGCACGTAGGGTTCTTACGTAGCGGAATACAGGGCTTAGACGAGGGGTGCTGCGGTTGTACCCAGCCGACCGTCGCGCATTTCCAGAATTGTTCCCGCATGATTGCTTGCGCGGCTTTCGTGTGTCACGAGGATAACGCCTCCGCCTTCGTCTGCGAACTGCTTCAGCGCTTCCAACACGATCGTGGTGTTGTCCTCGTCCAGATTGCCCGTCGGCTCATCGGCAAGGAGGATTTTGGGACGGTTCAGCAGCGCGCGGGCCAGCGCGGTCCGTTGGCGTTCACCGGTACTGAGCATGGAAGGCACGTGGCCTGCCCGGCGAGTCAAGCCGAATCGTTCTATCAATTCCTGTGCCCGCGTGAGCGAGTCGCCTGACGGCAATGCCAAGGCAGGCGCCCGGACGTTGTCGAACACGGTCAGGTAGGGTGCCAGGTGGAACTGTTGAAAGACGAAACCAATGGTGCTCGCACGTAATTGGGCGCGCGCGTCGCTCGTCAGCTCGTATGGGTCGGACTCCAGCAACCTGAGACTGCCGGAGTCAGGGCGAAGCAGGGCGCCGAGCGTGAAAAGCAGCGTTGATTTACCGCAACCGCTGGGGCCTTTCACGGCCACAAACTCGCCCGCCCGCAGTGTAAGCGAGACACCGTCCAAGGCGTGGACGGACCCCGCGGGTCCTGGGAATGATTTTCTGAGATCGTTCGCCTGGAGCAATACCATGAGTTAGTCGTTTCGCAGTGCGACGACAGGATCTTGCCGTGCCGCCATCTGAGTCGGGAGCCAACTTGCCAACACGCTTAGCAGGGGCGCCAGCGCCAAAGCCCCCAGTAGGAGCTGTCCGTCGAACCGTGCCAAGGCGCCGCGCGCACCGGCGTGCTCGACTTCCAGGTGACTCCATGCCAATCCTGCTGCGAACCCGAGCAGATAGCCGATTCCCGCGCCCAGCAGTCCCAACAGAACCGCCTTTACGAGAAAAATGAATGCGATGTGGCGCGATTGAAACCCCAGGGCGCGCCAGATACCGATCTCGGAGCGCCTGATCCGGACATTGGAGAGGGACTGCAGACCCACCCACGCGCTTGCGCCCAGCAGTACAACGGGAAACAGCCACGTAGCCAGTGCTTCTCGTTGCGATTGCTGCGTGCGATGATAGGCCTCTTCGGCCGCAACAGTTTCTCCGCTCAATGCGGCGGCGCGGTCGCGAGCGAGCGCGCGGACGGCGGTCTGCGCGGCGAGC
>JAHDWY010000122.1:0-8340 GCA_023384315.1 Candidatus Hydrogenedentota bacterium
TCCGCGGAATCAGCACTCGAACCTTCGTGCGTAACATGGAAACGCTGCTCGCGTACGTGGGGCAGTCCGACGAATAGAACGTGTGGACGCGACTCCGAGTGTTACTGTAGCCTGAAGAACATCCCCCTTTGTCCCCCTTCAAAGGGGGAATTTGAAAGCAACGCTCTGCGTTGCGTGGGGCTCTATCGGCACACGTGTTGCAGGCCCGACAAACCCAACTTCGGTCCCTGAACTGATTAGGCAGATTCCCCCTTTGAAGGGGTAAGGGGGGATGTCGTTTCGCACTTTCGAGGTGCTGCTAGTTTACGTAGCAGGTTTCCAGATTACCGAAAAGTATCCAGCAGCGACCACAGGTATCCGGACGGGCCCGCCATTTTGTAGCCTGCCAGGGCGAGGGAGAACAGCAGACTCGCCACGAGGAAGATGTTGCGTCCGAGGTTGGCCTTGTAGTCCTGCATGAGCGATCGCTTGTTGATGAGGTAGAGGATGATGGCGATAGCCATGGGGACGATTACCGCGTTCAGGCCCATGAGCAACAGAATCTTCAGCAATGCCGGAAACTGCCAGAAGGGCGCGATGACGGCGGGCACGAAGATCCAGAGCGCCAGCAGGACTTTGAAGGGACGGTTGCCATCGCGATAGCTCCAGTCCATGCGGGCGGCGTCAAGGCAGAAGTAACACATCAACTGGGCGACGACGACCAGAGTGGTCAAGCCGCACGCGAACAGTCCTGCCGCGAACAACTTCGGTCCCAGGGCGGCGATCGCGTCCGGCATGGCGTGCGTCAGCACCTGGCCAGCCTGGTAGACTTTGTCGATGTTGGCGTGGTTGTCGAGTGGATAGAGCGCGTAACCGCCCGCGACGAGGACCAGCGTCGAATAGAGTCCGAATATCACCCCCAGCGATATCACGGCCTTCCAGAAGTAGCGGGGCAGGTCTTCCGGCTTCGCCTTGTCGTCGGACGTGAAGTACGAAAAGCTCAAAATGGGGGCGGCAGCAAGCGCGCCTCCGGCGATCCCCATGAGCGAGGAGAAGGCGTCGCGCGTTTGATCGGCACCGGGTACGGGTAGATCGGCGGGGACCCGTGGCAGTAATCCGGCGAGAATCGCGGGGAGTTCCACGAATCCTTTCAACGCCACGACGAGGAAGCAGATGAACATGAAAAACAGGAGGCCCGTCATGACTTTCTGCGCGCGCTGATAGCCGCCCGTCAGGAGCAACGCGAGGATGACGATGGGAAAGAAAATGGAGAGGCCGATTTGCGCGTTGCGGAAGAATGCGGCGTATTCCGCAGAATCGCCGTCAACCGGCGGGTAGTAGCCCAGCATGGCGAGGAAGGAATCCGTCATGACGGAGGTCTGGCCCATGTTCACGAAGATGTTGAAGAGGATCATGACCACGAGGACGAACCAGGTGATGCCGGGGTGGATCTCGTCGCGGATGACGGAGAGCATGCCCTTATGCCCGGACATGACGCCGACCCTGGCGCCGGAATCGAGACAGACGACCACGAAGGGCAGTGTGATGATGGCGACCCAGAGCAGGTCGTAGCGGAACCAGGCCCCGGCAAGGACGAGTGCGGTTGTGGAACCGGCACCCATGATGCCGGCGGTCATGACGGCGGCCGGTCCGACGACCATGGCGATCACCTTGAGCCAACCGGGAACCTTGCTGGTCGTTTCTGACATGGCGCGCCTCCTTCCCGCAGATCGGCCTTGACCGTAGATGAGCCAGAGCGCAAAGTCAATCGCATCAACGTGTTCCTTAACCAGCGAGGACACGTGAAGCATATGGTACAATTCGGCGGGATTGTGTGACTCCGTGCAACCTCACAGGAGGGGGATTGACTATGGCACGGCGGCGCACGGTTGTATTGGCGATTTTTGTCCTCGTGGCTGGATTGGGTTGTCCGGCGCCGGACGATCCTGATGTCACGGATAATCCGCCGCAAGACCCTCCTACCGATCCTGAACCGCCTGGTGAAGAAGGCTTTCCCGATCTGGGCGTGAACGCCGATCTTCATGGCGCGCAGATCTTTCCGCCGGACAATCCGTGGAACACGCGCGTCGATACCCTGCCGGTCGACCCGAATTCGGACACGCTGATCAACAGCATCGGCCGTTGGGATCATCTGCACCCGGACTTCGGCGCAAACTGGAACGGGGGGCCCTTCGGGATTCCGTACATCGTGGTTTCGGGCAGTACGCCGGGTAAGGACGTCGAGTTCGACTACTGGGATGAAAGCGATCCGGGGCCGTATCCGATCACGTCGAATACGCCGATCGAAGGCGGGCCCAACGCGTCCGGCGACCGGCACATGATCATGATCGACCGGGACAACTGGTTCTTGTATGAGCTGTATGCGGTCTATCCGCCGGACCGATCGGGGGACCCGTACGAAGCCGGGTCCGGCGCAATCTGGGATTTGACCTCGAACGATATGCGTCCCGCGGGCTGGACCTCGGCGGACGCGGCGGGGCTGCCTATCTTTCCCGGGCTAGTGCGGTACGATGAGGTCGTGGGCCAGGGCGAAATCAACCACGCGATCCGCTTCACCGTAAGCCAATCCCGGAAGGCCTACGTTTACCCGGCACGACACTATGCCAGCAACAACACGAGCGCATCGTTGCCGCCCATGGGGATGCGCGTGCGGTTGAAAGCGGGTTTCGATATCTCCGGGTTCTCGGCACGCAACCAGGTGATCCTCCGGGCCATGAAGAAGTACGGCATGATCGTCGCCGACAACGGCAGCGACTGGTATTTTTCTGGCGCGCCCGACGCGCGATGGGACGACGACGAGTTGAGCGAGTTGAAGTCGCTCGTTGGCGACGATTTCGAGGTCGTCCAGATGGGGACCATCGTGACGGGCAAGTGAACAAGCAGTAGGGATTTTCGGACGGATTATGGATCGCGCGTTGAACAGATGACCTTGGGCGTCGTTGAGGCGACCATTCTGCCGCCCTTCCAGGGCGGAGAGGGCGCGAAATATCTCGAACGTGAAGTCGGTTCGCTCGACGATGCCGTGACTGCGGTTAGACAATGAGTTTCCCGAGTCTGCTTGTTCTTCTATCCGCTGGACGTCCGAGAATCACTACCGGCCGATCAGATCTGACGACGGCACACTTCCGTGACTTCGCCACCCAGTCCCCCTCCGCGGGGATGGCGGCCCGGCGCTGCAGGGACGACGACGCGAGCGGGTACTCTCTCCCCTATGCGGCGTGCTAAAATGCCGCGGCTTTCCGATACACCTCCTTGGACCGAAAGGTATCGTTTGTGCTGTATATCAACGCATTTCTCCTTTCCATTGTGGAAGGATTCACCGAGTTCCTGCCGATCAGCAGTACCGGCCATCTGATCATTGTCGAGTCCTTCTTACGGCTCAGCGAGGATCCGAATTCGACCTTCCCGTTTTCCTTTATGGTCATCATTCAGTTGCCCGCGATTCTGGCGGTGGTCGTCTATTTCTGGCATAAGCTGTGGCCTTTTACCGGAGACGCTTCGCATCGTCAGATGACGGTTTTGCTGTGGTTTAACATCGCCGTCGCGGTGATTCCCGCGGTGGTGCTGGGGCTCATGTTTAACGACATCATTGAAGAGTACCTGGCCCATGAAATCCCCGTGGCCATTGCCCTCTTCGCCGGCGGCGTTATCCTCATCGCCATTGAACGCAGGCAATTGCCGGTACGATTTGAGACGGTTTACGACATCACGATCACGACTGCCTTCGCTATCGGATTCTTTCAGTGTCTCGCCATGTTGCCAGGCACGTCCCGTTCGGCAGCGACAATCATCGGCGCCATGCTGTTGGGCGCGAGCCGTCCGGCCGCGGCGGAGTTTTCATTCTTTCTCGCCATCCCCACGATGCTCGGCGCGACCGCGCTTACGATAGCGAAGAGCGGATTGTCGTTTACGGGATCGCAGTGGGCGGCGATTGTGTTGGGTTCCGTGGTGTCGTTTTTGACGGCTTACGCCGCAGTGGCCTTTCTCATGCGCTATATTCAGCGGAACGATTTCAAGGCTTTCGGGTACTACCGCATCGCGCTCGCGGTGTTGGTCGTCATCTCCTACTATGCCTTCGGATAGCGCAACGCAAGACGGCAGCGTTTCCGTGTCTTGGTGGAAAGACGGGTATCTTGCCGGCCTTCTTCTGGTCGCGCTCGGCATCGGCCTCGCGTTCATGGCGCTTGGCGTGTACAAGCCGTGGCACCAGCGCATCGCAGGCGTGGACCCCGTCGGGTATTACGCCTACGCGCGATCGCTGCTCTTCGATGGCGACCTCCAGTTTGCGAACGAGTACCGCGCGTTGAACGCGAAAGCGACGTTTACCGAAGGGTTCCTCATGAATCCCGACGGCGCGCGAACGGCGACGGGGCACCTGCCTAACCTATTCTCCATAGGGCCCGGCATTTTGTGGACGCCCATCATCGGGATCGCTCACGGCGTGGCGCTGATGACCGGCGCGGAGTCCGACGGATTCTCGCGGCCCTACCACACGGCGGTGTTTCTCGCGAACGCGTTCTACGGGCTGGCTGGGCTGGTGTGCACGTACCTGCTGTTGCGAACGTGGTTTTTGCCGGCGCACAGCACGCTCGGGGCCTTTGCAGCCTGGGCCTGCTCCCCCGCGCTCTACTACACGTACGGACAGATCGCCATGGCCCATGCGTGCTCGTTCTTTTGCATTGCGCTATTTCTATTGCTCTGGGCGCGGCTTCGCGAGCGCGAGGCCCTTTGGCCGTGGGCGCTCATCGGCGCGGCGCTTGGTCTGGCGGCGCTGGTTCGTTGGCAGAACGCGGCGTTTGGCATTGTGCCGGCCATCGACCTCCTTTGGAACCGGCGCATCCGGGGCGTCGCGCCGTTGGCGTTGTGCGCCGGGGCCTCCATTCTGTTCTTCGTTCCGCAGATGATCGCGTGGAAGATCCTCTATGGTTCGTTCTTCACCATCCCCCAAGGCGAGGCGTTTGTCGATTGGGGACGCCCGGACGTGATAAACACGCTGTTCTCGATGGCGTCAGGGTTGATCACCTGGACGCCGCTCTGCGCGGTAGCCATTGCGGGACTGTTCGTGTGGCGGCGAGAATACCGTCCGGTGTGGATAGCGCTGGCGGCGGCCTTCGCGGTACAGCTTTATGTGAACTCCGTCGTGCCCGATGCTGGCTGGAGTTTCGGCATGCGGCGCATGGTGAATTGCACGCCCCTCTTCGCCGTCGGGATCGCTCAACTCGCGGCGCTGATGCCGTGGCGATTGCGGTGGAACGTGGCGGTCGTGTTGGCCTTGGCGTTCTGGAACTTCCTGTTCGTCTTGCAGTATTGCGGGTTCATCGACCGGTTCTACGTGGAGCGCGCGGCCAGGGAAAAGGCGGCCGGGTTGAACGTGCCGGTGCAAGAACTGGTGCAGATGACCCAGTTGCCGAACGGCGAATCCTTCGATCTTCGACAATTCGCGAGCGAACACCGGTTTCCCCGTGGTAAGGAATTGACAGCGCGGCAGTTAACCGTCGACAAGCTGGTCGTGCTCCGATTCTTGATCGAGCGTGCCGCTTCGCCCAGCGTCAACGCGCCGGAATAGCCCGATCGCGAGTTTTCCGCGCCTTCCCTCGTGTGCTATCATTCGCCAAACTATCTACTTATCAGGCGTTCTGCCTTGGAAGGGGTTTTCGATGTCGCAGGAATTCAAACTCATCAAACCGAACTTTGTGCCGCCGCTGGAGGAGGGATACCGCCCGGCCGTGCTGGCGAACCGCGCCTTTCGCGCCGAAGTCGAGGCGTCCGGGGAGGGGGTTCCCCTGGTGCTGGGGCTGGAGCGGGCGGACGGGTCCGTATCGCGTTACGAGACGCAGGTATTTCCAGAGGGCCACGCACGGGCGCAAGCGAACCTGTTCTACGTGGAACGGCTGGTCAAGTTTCTGTTGTGGCAGCGCGGAGGCTGGAAGGTCTACGTGGGTGGGCCGCGCAGCATCGGCGAACACATCGCCAAGGTATACGCCATGGGTGGCGCGCGGGAGTTCGACTTCAAATTCATGGGCGAGGACGTGTACGAGCATACGTTTACGGTGCTTCCGTGCGACGTATCCGAGGTCCCGGCGGAGAACGAAACGACCCAGGCCCTGGGGCGTCATCTGGACGGCTGCCGCATCGGGTTTGACCTTGGCGCGTCAGACCGGAAGGTGTCCGCCGTGGTCAACGGCGAGGCGGTATATAGCGAAGAAGTCGTGTGGGAACCGCGCAAGCAAACGGATCCCGCGTACCACTACAACGAGATCATGACGGCGTTGAAGACGGCCGCGTCCAAAATGGACCGGGTCGACGCCATCGGCGGCAGTTCCGCGGGCGTGTACATCAACAATCGCCCCATGATCGCGTCCTTGTTCCGGGGAATCCCGAAGGATCGCTTCGATGAGGTCCACAATCTGTTCCTGCGCATCCGCGACGAGATGGGTGTGCCGCTGGAAATCGTGAACGACGGCGAGGTCACCGCGCTCGCGGGATCCATGTCGCTCGAAGACAACGGCGTGCTGGGGATCGCACTCGGGTCGAGCGAGGCGGGCGGCTATGTGACCATGGACGGCAATATCACGGGCTGGCTGAACGAATTGGCCTTTGCGCCGGTGGATTACAGTCCGGACGCGCCGAAAGATGAATGGTCCGGCGATTCGGGTGTGGGCGCGTTGTACTTCTCGCAACAGTGCGTGTTCCGCCTCGCCCCTAAGGCGGGGATCGAATTGCCGAAGGACGTAACCGACGCGGAGAAACTCAAGGCCGTGCAGGAAAAGCTGGAAGCAGGCCACGAAGGCGCGACGGACATCTGGCGCAGCATGGGCGTCTACATGGGGTATACCATCGCCCACTACGCGGATTTCTACGAACTCAAGCACGTGCTGGTGTTGGGACGCTGCACGTCCGGCAAGGGTGGCGACTTGATCGTGAATGGCGCGAACGAGGTATTGAACGCCGAGTTCCCCGAATTGGCGAAACAGATTGAAGTACAATTGCCGGACGAAAAAGCGCGGCGAGTCGGGCAGTCGATCGCAGCGGCGAGTCTGCCGGCGATCATGTAGATGCTTCGCGCAAAGCGAGATGTTAGAAGAGTCGTCAAACGGATGAGACCGTATGAAGAAACATCCCCCTTCATCCCCCTTCAAAGGGGGGACTCGTGCACAAAACTTCGGGGTGTGTTGCAGGCCCACCGGAGCCAGCGCAGGGGCCGACCAGAGCAAGTTTACCGATAGAAGCGGACGAGCCTTCTTCCCCCTTTGAAGGGGGATCAAGGGGGATGTTCCGCTTGCTTCGGTATAATGCGAGTTCGTAGCAGCAACCGCCTCAATCAAACTGGCGGATAGGAGAAGACGAATGAAGTTTACGTTGGAAGGCGCACAGGTTTTTGTGCCGGATCATTTGCCGGTTGAGGAGGCCCTCGGCCGGACCACCCATATCGCCATCGGCGCGCACCAGGACGATCTCGAGATCATGGCGTACGACGGCATCATCAAGTGCTTTCAGCAGGACGACAAGTGGTATTGCGGCGTGGTGGTGACGGACGGTAGCGGCTCGCCGCGCGACGACGTCTACAAGGATTACACCGACGACGAGATGCGGGTCGTGCGCGTGAAGGAGCAGTTCAAGGCGGCGGTGGTCGGCGAGTACTCGGCGCAAGTCATGCTCGATTACCCGAGCAAGGCAGTCAAGGACGGCTCCGACAAGCGGCCGGTCGACGATATCGTGAAGATCCTGCGCGCGACGCGGCCGGAGGTGGTGTACACGCATAACCTCACCGACAAGCACGACACGCATATCGGCGTGACCTTGAAAGTCATCGAAGCGATCCGGAGTCTGCCGGCCCCGGAACGTCCGCAGGCCTTGTATGGTTGCGAAGTGTGGCGCGATCTGGACTGGATGGTGGACACGGACAAGGTGGCTTTCGATTGTTCGGCCCACGAGAACTTGCAGGCGGCGCTGTTGGGTGTCTTCGACTCGCAAATCGCGGGCGGCAAGCGGTACGACCTCGCGACCCTGGGTCGCCGCCGCGCCCATGCCACGTACCACGCGTCTCATGCCACGGACGTGACCACGGGGATTAGCTTCGCCATGGACCTCACGCCCCTCATCGACGATGCGGAACGGGACGTGGCGGACTTCGCGCAGGAGTTGATTCGCCGCTTCGCGAGCGATGTGGCGGTACGCATCGGGAAGCTTCGGTAGATCGGCCGCCGCAGAGACTGAAGCTGCGTCGTTCCGGATTTCCGTTGTGGTGCAGGCTTCCAGCCTGCTTGCGGGGGGAGGGTTGAAGCCAGCCCACAAACACATGTGGTTAGCTTTTGTGGGTGGTTTGTTGAGGTGAATAGA
>JAHDWY010000122.1:8350-9339 GCA_023384315.1 Candidatus Hydrogenedentota bacterium
CCATTGTGAGGTAGGATTGTGCAGGGAGAGCTGTCGCGCATGCACCTTCGCGCCATGAGCATGTTGGGAGTAGCCGTACTCTGCGTGCTCTGCGTCATCACGGGATGTACGCCAGCGGAAGAGTCAAGTTCGCCTGCCCGGAACGGCATCATCTCCATGTCACCGAACATTACGGAGACCCTCTGCGCCCTCGGACAGGGCGACCGCATCATCGCGGTGTCCTCGTATTGCGATTACCCGCCGGAAGTGGAAGCACTGCCCGACGTGGGCGGATACATCGATCCCAATCTCGAAAAGATCACCATGCTCAATCCGGAGCTGATCATCCTCCCCGGCAAGCATGAGAAGGTAGCCGACCTGGCCCGGCAGAACGGGTTCCCTGTTCTGCACGTTCATATGGACAGTCTGGAGACGATTCACGATGGGATTACCCGCCTCGGCGAGGCGCTGGACTGTCCGGAGGAAGCGACGGCGCTGTGGAACCGTATCGAAAGCGAGTTGGACGCGATTCGCGCGGCGGTCGAGGGTCGGCCACGGCCTAAGGTCTTATTGATCAACACGCGGTCGAGCCATGATCTGAATAACTTGTTCACCGTGGGCAGCAAATCGTTTCTCTCCGAAATGCTGGAGGTCGCGGGCGGCGAGAATCTCTTTGGCGATGACGCGGTGGACTATTTCGAGGCCTCTAAGGAATCCGTGGTTGTGCGTGCGCCCGACGTGATCATCGAGTGCCATGCGGGCGAAGGGCTTTCGGAAGCAGAATTGCAGCAGTATCTCGACGACTGGAACGCGCTGCCGTCGCTGCCCGCTGTCGAGTCGGGGCGTATCTATTTGTTTGAAGAGTCCTACGCGTTGCGGCCCGGACCGCGCATCGCGTTGATCGCGGCTCAGTTCGCGCGTTGGTTGCATCCCGATGTCGAGATCCACACTCCATGACGCTCGTGTTTCTATCGGATTAGGTTAACTTTGCCTACGTGCCGGGCACGGAC
>JAHDWY010000123.1:0-7626 GCA_023384315.1 Candidatus Hydrogenedentota bacterium
GCCGACGAAGGGCGACTACGACTATGGCAACCTCGATCCCGTCGCCGATCCGATCCCCATGGGCGACGAACTCTGGATCTACTACGGCGGCCGCAGTCTCGAACATTACGAGCCCCCCACCGACACGAACGGATCATTGTGTCTTGCCACGCTTCGCATGGATGGCTTCGCATCGATGGGTGGCACTGGCACGCTGGTGACCAAACCGCTGACGCTCGACGGCGACACCCTCTACCTGAACGCCGACGCGGAAGGCGGGGAGATTCGGGTGGAGATACTGGATGCCGAGAGTGGGAATCCAATTGAGAAATTTGGCGGGAGCGATTGCACCGCTGTTCTCACAGACTCAGTTCGCCACGCGATAAAATGGAATGAGAGCGACGGTATCGATTCTATGCGCGAACGTCCTGTTCGCCTTCGCATCAACCTCAAGAACGCTCACCTCTACGCAATCTGGATGGAGTAGATTGAAGCAGGACAATTGGATTCCTTGCGCCTTTGCGTCACTGCGACTTTTCATTTGGGTCTCAACACAATGACGCTAAATCGCTAAGACGCAAAGCGGACGAAATTTTGGGTCAGTGTTTGGAATCGTGGATTTGGAAACCATACACGGTGCTGTTTTCCAATAGGAATCGAATGCTCACCGGGCGCCCTTGCGTCAAGTCGCCCAGCGACCGCTCGGTGTCGCCATCTCGCCAAGCCACGCGGTAGCGTAGTGGATCTTCTCGGATGAGGTGCGAGGAATCGCGTCCCGCGCCTTGGATGACATTGCCTTCCGCATTGGTGAGTTCTACCGCAAGCCCGCTCTCGGCGACATCCGCGTTGATGACGAGTTCGTTTCCTTCGAACGAGAGACAGTGCGTCTCCAGCACTCCGTTCGTCGCACCTTCCCTGACCCGCAGGCCAACAAACCGGTCCTCCGGCAACGTGGCCAGGCCGATGCCCATTTCACCCCAGCCTTCGCCGTGGCGGGTGCTGACGCCGGTGTAGTAGATCCAGATCTTTCCGTCGCGGCGGAATAGGGTCGTGCCGGGAAATACGCGGCCCGCGTCCCAGGTGCCGGGCGTGGGGGAAAGGAAAGGTGCGCGGTTAGCAACGCGAACCCACCTGCGGCCGTCGCGACTGACGACCAGTTGCGTGTCCATGTGCCCTTCGCTGTTGTTGCCCTCAACCTCGTCGAGATGCAGGAGCCAGAGAATGCCAATCAACACGTCGCCAAAGGGCGTGACCGATATACCATAGGGTTGGGTCCAGGGGTAACCGTCTTCCTTGTCCGTCGTGAAGACCGTTTCCTTCGGCGTCCATTCCAAGAAATGCGTGCTCACGGAAAGTCCCACGCCGCGCATGACGGCGGGCCAATCGGGATCGGGAACCTGCGCGCGCACGTACGCGAGGTACTCGCCGTTCCATTGTACGACGCAGGTGCTGGTGTCGTTCTTGCCAACCGCGTCGCGCCAGTTGCGAACACTCCAAGTCAACCCGTCCGGCGATTCGCCGACGGATGCGCCGCCCGCGCCTTTGTAGCGTTTGGAGGGGTCCGGATCGTCCGGCGTGGGAAGTACGCAGAAGCCATGCGTTCCTTCGATGATGACGTTGTGTTTCTCGTGACGCCCGAAGGGCTCGCGGCCCACCATCGGTTTCGACCAGTGGATGCCGTCCGCCGATTCCGCATAGCACGTGTAATACTCCGCGGTCTGTGGGTACTCGGGGTTGTCCGGGATACCATCCTTGAACTCGTTTGCGAGATACCAGCACCGGAACTGCTCGCGCGATTCGTCGTAGAGCACGGTTCCGTAGATTTCGAGGATGCGTTTCTCCCACGGGTGTTCGGGAACGATGACGGGGTTACCCGTGTGTTTTTCCGGTTGCACCATCACGCGTTCCAGGTTCCGCATGTCGCGGATGAGGTAATCGTCGAGGAAGAGTTGGGGATTGTCGGAGATGGCGATTGGGGGATCGTCGGCGTGCGCCATCGTGAATGCAGAAGCAGCGACCATGACGGGGAAAGCCAGTATCCATCCGTTTCGTTTCACGTTCTCCTCCACCGCGAACACGCGTTCGTTAAGGGCGATTTGCGCGCCCCGACTGTTATACCATGCGTACCGGCAATCGAATCACTGGAGCGCAGGTATGGGTATCACGACTATGACCATCCTCGGGGTTGCTTCCGTACTTACGGGCACAGAGTTCGTTCTGTCCGCCGAAGTGCCTCTCCATGATTTTGGCGGCATCCCCTTTGTCTACGACGTCGACGGCAAACCCGGCGCGGAGATCCTGTGGTTGCAATCGCCGGGAATCTTTCATAGCCGTGTCTTCGACGAAGGCCCGTGGAAAGAGCGCATCCGGGAAGACGAGCGCGTACACTTCTGCCTGACGGCCACGACAGCGTCCGGGGAAGTTCTCTGGCAGATCGGCACGCCGTGGAATGGCGACCGGCCTTTCCTTACGCACTGCGGTGAGCGGGGACTGGACTGCGCGGATATCGACGGCGACGGCGCGCCAGAGATTGTCTGTGTACGAAACGATGACATCCTCCTGATCGACGGACGCACCGGTACCATCGAGAAGACCGTGACAGCCCCTGCCGACAACGCGCAGATCGTCCGGCTGGCGCACACGGGCTCCGAGCCGGCCGACTGGACCGTCCTCGTCAAGAATTCCGAATCCGCGTATGCGCCTCATGAGTACGCGAATCCTTGCTGGTTCTATGATGGCGAATTGAATCTCATCAAGACCGCTGACTACCGCGGCGCCGGGCATGCGCCGGTGGTTCACGACATCGACGGCGACGGGCTTGACGAGTTTCTCATCGGGTTCAACGCGGTGGACAACGATCTGAATACGCTGTGGACCTACCGCACGGTCCCGGATGAAGTGTGGGACGGTGCGGAGATGCATGTCGACACGATCGCGGTTGGCGAGGTTGGGGGACGCCACGCGGTCGCGCTCGCGGCGAGCAACATGGAGTACCTGCTCGACGGGCAAACGGGCGAATTGATCTGGAGCTTCGAAGGGACACACCCGCAGGTCTGCGCGATTGGCCATTTCCTGCCGGGCGAAACCGAGGCGCAGGTCATCGTGCACAACAAGCGCGCCGACCTTCAGCTCTTCGACAGCAAGGGCTACGAAGTGTGGCGCATGACGCCACCCGAGAATTTCCCCTTAGGCAAGGCCGAAGCGTGCAACCAGGCCTTCCATACCTTTGAGCCGTTGCAAATTCTACGCGGCGTGGGGGAGGGGAACCTCGATCTCATCATCTTCTCCGACGCAGGCTGGCCCTACGTCGTGGGCAGCGACGGCGCGCGCGCGCTCGACTTCCCCCACACGCCGAACGTAGCGCAGGACTGGGGGGAAGTCCCCGGCCGGCCCGATGACTATGGCTATGGATTCTACGTTCGTATCCAAGACTTCAACGGCGACGGCGAGGACGATGTCATGATCAGCGACCGCCGTTTCGCCTGGTTCTACCGCTTAAAATAACGCAGGGCTCATCGCGGCAGACGGAAGAACATCCCCCTTGATCCCCCTTCGAAGGGGGACAACCAGGGATGTTCTTTGACATTGGATGAAATCCCCGATGGTCTCTATTCGCAAAGCTCGCGCACAAGGGGCTCCAAGGCTTGCGCCATGCGATAGAACCCGAGGTCCGTGGGGTGCGTCCCGTCCACCGTTCCTTCATGGTCGTCACCCAGCAATGCGTCGCAGGGAAAGTAGTGGAGTTTCGCCACGCCATCCGCTTGCAACGTATCAAAGGCCTTCTTCCACTCCACATTCTTGCTCACATAGGCCTCTCGCCGTGACGGGAGGAACCAGCCCGCCTGGTACTGGATGTTCTCGACGAGGAGAATCGGGGTTTCCGGCTCGATTTCGCGCAGCCGTTTCACAAATGGCACCACCCGCTCTGCGATTAACTCCGGCGCCATATTTGGCGCGCAGTCAATCACGTAAACGGCACAATCCAGTTCGCCGATCAAGTCGGCCATCTCGATCTCCATCTTTCCGTTTCCCGAGAACCCGAGATTGATGAAGGGGCGATCGAGCCAGCGTCCCATGATTGCGGGATAGGCCATCCCGGGCCGTGCCGCGCAACCGCCGTGAACGATGGATGTTCCATAGACCAACACGGGCTTCGCATGGCCTTCAGGCCGCGCCGGGGCCTCGCTCAACGTAGCCGATTCTGCAATTCCGATTTCCAGAGATTCCGTTCCGTTATATAGCGGGAGATAGAGGAGGTACTCGTGCGACCCTTCGGGGATACCGGTCACCAGTTCGGCTTCATTGCTCACGGCTGACGGCCGGCCTTGTGCGATCCAGCCCCAACCGTCTTCACCACGCACGTACAGGTCCAGACCACTCACCCCCGTTGCGGGCATGTGCGGCATGGCCAGTCCTTCATCGCGCACGGTCCAACGCGCGCGAATGGCCGAAGCGTCCGTCACGAATCGTACGGCCATTCCCGCGGAGTCGTGCGATAAACTCCACACCGGATCGGGCACGACTCCCTTGGCTTTGCTGGGCAGCCGGTCGTAGGGATGCTCCGTATCCGTCCACCCCTTGCCCTCAAGCCCAATGTCCAGTGCGTTATACCAGAGAATTCCGTTCTCGCCTTTCGTTGCGGTTGCCGGATCGATTGCTTCTTGGGCGAAGGCTACGCCAATGAAGAACGCCAGGGTTGCCATCGCCAATGTTTTGCAGTACATGTGCCTCTCCTTGTGGATCAAAACCAACTGGGAGGGCGGGTTTTCCAACCCGCCACTCGAAAGCCTCAACGAATGAGACTGCTTGCGAACATTACACAACGATCCCGCTGTGTAGTCTATTCGATTGCTCCGGCTCGGAAGTCCTCGATTTTGGCGGACAGGAATGTCCGCCCTCCCGGAGTATCACGGCCGAAACTGGAATGCGTACAGGTCGGCGTCGTTCATCACAAACCGCAGGCGGATGGGCGTTCCCGACAGTGCGGACAGGTCATTGCCGTTTTTCCACGAAACGACGCGCGTCAGTTCGTCGCCGAAGATCTCCGTCGAGTCGTCCGCCGTGAAACCTTCGATGGGTTCGGCGCCTACATCAAGCACTTCGACCCGAATACTGCCGGCCGCTGACGTAGCGAAGTTGAGCGCGAGTTCCTTGCCTTCAAATACGAGAGGCCGCGTCATAATCTCGCCGCCTGCCATGGACGCGTGAACCGAGACGAAGCCGTCCATCCGCAGGGTGTATCGTCGCAACAGGCTGCTCGTTCCGGTCCAGTACCCTTCCGTCGCGTAGATTGACAGTTCGTCTGGCGCGCCTTCCAGGGCCGACTTCGTCGTCACGACGCCCCAGCACTGGTAGTTATCGCCGTAGGCCCATGTGTCGGGACGTTGAATACCCGGACGAAGAAAGGTCTCGCTCCAGCGGTGGAATGTGCGCCCGTCGCGGCTCGTCATGAAGAGGCCGTCCGTGATCGCCATCCCGTAACGCTCCTGGAGCTTCGAGCGGTTTGTGCGATTCTCCAATCCCGGCAGCGCGCGCGTCGAATCGGTCCAACCCCGCTCCACATAGCGCGTGGGAAATCCCAGGTAAATCTGCGGCGCGCGAAAGTAGGGAATGATGTTGTTCGTGTACAGTTGCTCGGTTGGTGCGCCGGGATAGTCCAGCCACACCGGCTCCGTCCACGTCACGAAATCATTGGATGTCGCCATCTTGATATCGCGAACGCCGTCTTTGAAATCGCGGATGAAGGCGCGGTACTCCTGCGTGTTAGGGTCCCAGAACGCGATGTTGTTGCTGTCAAACGCACCGTCCGTAATAATCGGTCCGTCCTGAAGGGGGCTCCAGTGAATGCCGTCCGGCGATGTGAACGCTACAAGGTCACTATTGCCGTTTGCGACCGCCTTGTATTTCGTTTCCGGCGGGCAATTCGGATTGGCGTCGATGAATGGTGCGAAATCATGGGACCCCGGACCGTTCCACACAATGTTGTTTTCGGTCGAACCTTCATAGTCGAACAGTCCGAGCTTCGGTTTCACCCAATGAATGCCGTCGGTGCTTTCCGCGTAGCAGGCTACCAGGGGATGGGACTCCAACTTCTCGCCGACGGTCAGATTGTCGCCCTTGTAGTACATGCGATAGCGGTCGCCGTCTTGAAACACCGTGACGTAATTGCAGGCATTCCCCTCCCACGGCTCGTCAAAGACCAGCGATACTTCCTGCGGCGTGGGGGAATGCAATTGGAAATGCGCCTTACCGCCGAAGGTCTGGATCAACAGACTGTCGATCACCGGCTGCAGATCCGAGCCGACATTGATAAACTGTGCTTGCGCGGCCGCCGCAGCGACAAAAACCAATGCAAGAAAACGAAATGCCCTCATCGTTCGTCCTTTCCCCGGTTCCTAAACCTGCCCCCCCCACCACTGTAGGGAAAACCGTAAGCAGTTGCCAGTCCCAAATGTAGGTCGGGAATGATTCCCGACCAGTCCCGTTCTCGGTAAGTCCGTCCTTAACGTGAGCCTCTGAGTCTGCTCCAAATCTGTGGGCGCACAGATATGCGAGGCGCCTCGTCCGTGCGGTTTGCCTGGGGCAGCCTGCAAAACTTCGGATTGACGAAACGCTCCATCGCACGAGAACTCCCGGGACGGGAATCGTTCCCGTCCTACAAAGTGAACCTTCCCTTCCTCGATACGTACTGGATGCAGAAATAGTCGTAGAACCAGGCAGCCGACCGGGAGGGCGAACATGATGCGGTACCTTCTGCCGATATTCTTGTGTGTGGGGGCGGTCTATGCCCAGGACGTTTCCGATTCTCCGCCGCCGAGCGACGCTTTGCCCAACCTGCCCCAAGCGACGATGTCCGTGCCGTGGACGGATTTCAAAGCCCTTGTCGAAGCGCTGCAGAAAGCGGAACGGGAGGAAATGCGCGAGAAAGAGAAGCCGAAACCGCCCGTGCCCTGGACCATTGCCGCGGCCCACTATACGGCATTCGCTCCCGAAGCTACCTCCGTTCGGGTTGAAGGCGAACTCACCATCCACGTCTACGATGACGCGACCTGGAGTCGCATTCCCGTCTTGGGGAACACGGTTGGGCTATCCGCCGTGCGGCTCGACGGCGAACCGGCGTACCTTGTGGGGGACCAACAGGATTGGTTGACGCTGCTCCTCAACGAACCCGGTGAACACAGGCTAGCCGTCGAATTCTATGTGAACGCGACGTCGCAGGATGGCGTGGTCTCCTTCGAGTTCCCTTGTGCGGAAGCGCCCGTCACCCAAATGACGCTTGCCACCCCCGCAAAGGACGCCATCGTACGCTCACCCATGGCGACCAACATCGCCATCAACCGGCAAGGAGATCGGTTGCAGGCGGACATCGCGTTCAAACCGACGAAGACCATCGCCATTCAATACACGTTGCCCGCCGAGTTACCCAAACCGCCCGCGCGCGTTGAACCCCGCGTCGCCTGCACCGCGTGGACGCTGACCGAATTGACCGAGAACTATGTCTCCTGCCGGACCTTGCTGCGCTTTGCAGTGCTCCGCGGAGACGTGGACACGTTTGCACTGCGTCTTCCCGGGGATGCGAATCTGCTGGACGTTGTTGGGCAGGGCGTCGCATGGTCGCAGAACCCGGAAGATGCCTCGGTCGCCGTC
>JAHDWY010000123.1:7636-9334 GCA_023384315.1 Candidatus Hydrogenedentota bacterium
GACGAGCTCCAGGCCACCTTCCCCGAGAGCATCACCTACGAGATTCCCTACGACGGAGATGCCATTCGCATTCCCGATTTGGAGACGCCGGGCGTCGTTCGCGAGTCCGGATACGTCGGCGTCATTGCCCTCGGAAATGTTGAGATCAGTCCCGGGGACAGTCTGCAAGGATTGACCCGGATCGACGCCGGTGAGCTACCGGCTGAAGTACGCGCCTTGTCGCCTAAACCGGTTTTGCTCGCCTTTCGCTACACCGAAGGCGCCCGCGATCTGCCCTTGTTGGTGCGCCGGCTGGAAGACGTCCCCATGCCGGACTCCACCATCGAGCACGCGAGCCACGAGACGGTCATTACCGAAGACGGCATGGCCGTGACGCGATCGGTCTATGAGGTGCGCAACAGCGTGCGCCAGTTCCTACGCGTCGAACTCTCGCCCGAGGCCGAAGTCTGGTCGGCCCGCGTCGGGGGGCAGGTCGTCAAACCCGCTCGGGACGGCGATTCGGGCGCGGTGCTCGTCCCACTGTTCAAGTCGGTCGAGATCGATCGCCGGCTGGGCTCGTTCCCGGTCGAGCTGCTCTACATGACGCATGTCGACGCACCGAAAGGCCTGTCGCACACCTTCGGATTGCAGGCCCCGGCGACGGACATCATGGCGGGCGAGGTCTCGTGGACCGTGTTGCTTCCAGAGACACGCCGTTTGCTGACATCGGAAGGTGACCTGAAACCCTTCGAGCATCATGCGGGAGGGCCCGTGGACACGGCGCGTCCCACCACCGCTGGCGCGCGCATGGAGATGATCCCGCGCTTGCGGGAAGGGGTCGAGCGGTTCTTTATTACGGACATCAACAATCCCGCCGCCTCTGGTGTAGAAGGCTCCAGTCAGAGATACCAGGGGCCGCCGCTGGAACAACAACAGGCCGGCATCGGGTCCTCAGTTTCCGCCATCGCGGGCGTACTCCCTGTGCCCATCGATCTGCCGCGGACCGGCATTCCCTACAGCTTCCACACGGTCCTGACGACGCAAGGGGAGACGCTCGACCTTCAGGTCACCACATATCCGCATTGGGCCGAGGCCGCGCTGGGATTGCTGAAAACCGCTTCGTTGTTCGCCTCGGGGGCGGTCCTTGCCTGGGCCGTGTTTGCTGTCGTCATTCGAAGAATTCAGAAGACAGGGAAGGCGATGTTGGCCATCGTTATTGCACTTCTCATTGCGGTTGGCTTAGCCGCCTCGCGGCATTTCCTCTTGATTGGCTTTACACCTGTACTCTACGGCGTGCTCGTGGTCGCCTTGCTAACGCTCGCTCCTGTTGTTGCGCGATCCCTCGGATCGGTCCGATCAGTCCGATCGGTCCGATCTACGACTACGCAAGAGGCCGAATCATGAAAGGCTACGTCACCCGAAAGTTCCTGCTCCAGTTCATCGCCGGAGCCGGGATGATCGCAATCCTCGGTGCGGTCTTGTTGCCCGCCCTCAGCCGTTCGCGGGAAGCGTCGCGACGTGCCTCCTGCCAAAACAACCTCAAGCAAATGGGGCTCGTGTTCAAGATGTTCGCCAACGAGAGCAAGGGCGAGGTCTATCCGCCGCTCAGTCCTCATCGCGACAACTGGATGGTCGACGCAACCGCGCTGTATCCCGAGTATCTCACAGATTTGGAGATCCTCGTTTGTCCGTCCAGTCCCTTCCGGACGGCCGTCGCTT
>JAHDWY010000124.1 GCA_023384315.1 Candidatus Hydrogenedentota bacterium
GGGAGACCCCTTGGCGGACCGCTTTATGACCGGAGGGGACGCCTCCTGCTCGCCGAAGGAAACGCCTTTACGCAGGAGATGCTCACCTCGCTTGTCAACGGGGGGACCAAGTTCGCCTACCTCGGACAATGGGATCCCGACAAAGTTGAGGCCTTGGAATCGACTACCAGCGTGCAGCACTACAGGCGGGAAGCGGACGCCGTTTTGGAAGCGCTTTCCGCAGAACTCGACCGGCAAGTCGACTCCCTCGATTCTCTCAATATCCTGCCAACAGGACGTCCCTTTTCGGCATCCGTCGATGAATCGCTACAACGCAAGAGGTCCGAAGCGCGGATTCGTGAATGGCAAAGCATTTGCCAGGAGGGGGTGTCGTTTGTCGCCAACCTGGTCCAGGGGGCCATCGCCAACGAAACCGCCGCCGACGCCGCTGTCCGTCTCATCGGGAAGATCGTCGACGTGTTCAGCAAGGATCGCAGTCTGTTGGTCAGCTTAACCAATCTCCGGCTGGCCTCGGAATACCACTTTCAGCACGCCTTTAATTCCGCGGTGCTCGCTATCAACATCGCCACGGCAATGGGATACAACGTCGAACAGGTCAAGGAAGTAGGAATTGCGGCGCTGTTTCAGGATCTGGGTATGTCCATGGTGCCGCAGAGTCTCGTCCAGTCCCCGCGCAAGCTCGATTCGGTCGAGTTTGTCGATGTGCAAAAACATACGATGCTCGGGCTGTACGTCCTCGAACAAATCAAGGGGCTCCCGGCCAGTGCGCGACTGGCCATGTACCAGCACCACGAACGGGCCGACGGATCCGGATATACCCAACGCCGTGAACGCCTCTGGATTCACAAGTACGCCCAAATTTCGGCCGTCGCCGACGTTTACGATGCCATGACTTCTGAGCGGCCCTGGCGGCGAGCCTACGCGCCGTATCTCGCTATGGAATCCGTCATCAAACAGGCAAACAAAGGTCGGTTCAACGGGCAAATCGTTCGGGGGCTCCTCCGCTACCTCTCCCTGTTTCCGGTGGGCAGTTTCGTTCGCCTCACCAACGGCGAGATTGGCAAGGTCGTACACACGACCGGAGACGCAATCGACCGTCCGGACGTAAGTGCGCTCATTAACGCGGCCGGACATCGCTATACCCCACCTGAACTCCGAAACTTAGCCGACGATGAACTTCGTATTGAAAGCTACGTGCATGCTGATTTTGCCGTAGGCGTTGCCGCGGGTTTCTAGAATCGCTTTCCTGCCTATGCTATGCGAGTCCGAGGGGGCCTGCATGAACCCACATTGGGCAATTCAGTGGCTATCCCGTGCTTCACCGCAATCGCTTGTGTAGCGAATTCTTGGCATCATGAAGATCGGTGTGTGCCCAAGCGATCCTGTAACGCAAGCGTTTTCAAAGATTTGTCGGAGTTGGATGGATTGGCAAATGTTCTGTTTCTATTACCTTGGGTTCGAGCGTCCAGGTCCCAGGCCTTTCGCTTGGCCACGCATCCCGTAATCCATCCAACGATTGCCTGCACTCCAGCGGCGGAGTCCGGGAAGATGCCTCCGGTTGGCGCGATTCGCAGAGCCACGTTGAACGGAACACGCGGTCCGTACCTCGGTTGCACGGGGCTACGGCTTTGTGCTAAGCTGTTGTTCGTCAATGTGCGATTTGACGGAAGAGTGGGTTAGTGCCCACTCTTTTTGGTTGTATGCGAGAACCTTTTAGTGGCAAAAGACGACGTAATCCAGCGAATATGGCATGAATTGGAACCGCATCTCGCGGAGCAGGGCTTTGAGCTGGTTGAAGTCGAGTTCGGTCAGCACGGCCATCGCTGGATACTCCGTCTTTTCGTTGATCGCCAAGGCGGAATTTCGCTGGATGACTGCGCGGCCGTATCCCAGCTTCTGAATCCGTTACTGGACGCATCGGACGTTATCGAAGGAAGTTACCTTCTGGAGGTATCGTCCCCAGGGATCGCGCGGCCCGTGCGAAAGCCCGGAGACTTCGCACGATTCACCGGGGAGAACATCAAGGTGCGTACGCACTTGCCGGTGGGTGGCCGAAAGAAGTTCAGCGGCGTCCTGACGTCGCTTGCGGGGGACGTTGTGACGATCGATTGCCAAGGTTCTACGTACGAGATTTGTATCGACAATATTCAACGGGCCAACCTGGACCGCTAGCCGATCCGGGAAACGAGGTGAATACGTGGACCCCAAGGACCCGAATTTACAGGCAATTCTGCAGCAGCTCCAGGCCGAGAAGAGTATCGACCGCGATACCCTCCTGGAGGCGATCCGCAGTGCCATCGAAACGGCCGCACGAAAGAGCTTCCCCGCAAATGCCACGATAACCGTAGATATGGATCCGCGCACGCTCGCGTTCCAGGTATTCGAGATTCGCACGGTGGTAGAAGAGGTCGAAGACCACGCTAAGGAGATGGCGCTTGATGAGGCCACCTCATTGAACCCCGATGCGCAAGTCGGCGACATGCTGAAGGTGCCGACGGAACCCAAGGATTTCGGTCGAATTGCCGCGCAAACCGCGAAGCAGGTGATCATCCAGAAGATCAAGGACGCCGAGCGCGAGAACGTCTATGATGAGTTCAAGAAGCGGGAAGGTGAACTCGTAACCGGGGTCGTGAAGCGCGTGAGCCACGGAAACGTGATCGTGTCCGTTGGCCGTGCCGAAGCAATTCTCCCGGTGCGCGAACAATCGCCGCGCGAGAACTTTAAGCCGGGCGACCGGATTCGAGCTCACCTCCTCGAGGTTGAGAAAAGCCCGCGGGGTCCGCAGATCGTTCTCTCCCGGACCTCGCCGGAATTGGTTCGAGCCCTCTTTGATTTGGAAGTGCCTGAGATTTACGACGGCACGATTTCCATTCGAGGAATCGCTCGAGAACCCGGGAGCCGGACCAAAATCGCCGTCTCCTCCAACGACCCGAACGTCGATGAAGTAGGCGCGTGCGTTGGAATGAAAGGATCGCGAGTCCGCGCCGTGGTGGAAGAATTGTGCGGTGAGAAGATCGACATCGTCCGTTGGAGTGACGACCCCGTCGAACTCTGCGGGAACGCATTGAATCCGGCGGATATTCTCGACATCACCGTCGACGAGTCGGCCAAATCAATCCTCGTCATCGTACCCCACGATCAGCTCTCGCTTGCGATTGGCAAACGCGGGCAAAATGCCCGGCTCGCATCGAAGCTTATGGGATGGAACATCGATATCAAGAGCGATGTTGAGCTGGCGGGACCGGAAGCCCAAGAGGCGGTCCGCGAAGCGGAACAGGCCCTACGCGGCCAGCAGGAAGGCGGCGCACCGGACGCCGGCACGTCTGAGCGCGCTGCTGCGCTTTCAGATGAAGCGACCGCCGGCGAACTTGCTGAAGACAGCGCGCGGGGACAGGAAGAAGGTGCGGGATAGGTGCAGCCATTTTCACCGTTAGCGATGAAGAACGAACCATAGGAATCCGGGAGTAAGCGTACATGCAGACTGTTTCCAGCTTAGCCGATCGTCTTGATGTGAAGCCCGAATGGGCGATCGAGCGGCTGCGCTACATGTTCATCGACGTCGATGACGTGGAATCCGTCATCGGCGACGAGGCGTGCGACTTGCTCATCGAAGTGGCAGACGACCCCGCCGTCGCCGATCGGGTTCGTGACGAGAAGCTGAAAGAAATCGAGAAAGAGAAGAAGAAGAAAGAAAAGCTCCGTCAGGCCGCAAAGAAGAGCGCCGAGACGCGCAAGAAGGCTGCCGCCAAGAAGAAGGCGGCGTCCGCGAAGAAGGCCGCATCCAAGAAGACGCCAGCCAAGGTCGAGGCCGGAGACGCGGAGGACGCTTCGGCGCCCGCCTCGCCCGGAATCGAAACCGGAGAAGGCGCGCCGGAAGCGCATCCCGTCGTGGAGATTATTCGCGGCGAGCCCGCCGAATCGGTGGTGTCTGGTGAAGTTTTGCCGGCGGACGAAGAGAAACCCAAGGCAAAGAAGAAGAAGAAAGGCGAGCCTCCGAAGAAACGCGAAGCGGAAGAGAAGGGACCGAGCATTGTTATCGGTGCCGCCGTCGAGAAAGAGGAGCCCGCAGTCGAAGTCGTTCGCGCGGACGGCACGCATGTCGAGGCGAAAGAACTCGAACTAGTCGAATCCGAAGAGTCCCTTGAGACGGATGAAGAAGACACGTCAGGATTACTTGCTGAGGCGGAGCGCCGGCAGGAAGAGGAAGAAGCACGTCGAGCCAAGGCGGCGGCGCGGCCGGTGGTCAAGCCTGACCCGGCAGTTGTCGCCGAAGTTCAACGAAAGGCCGCGGAGCGGCTTCAGAAGCTCCAGGCGCAGCGGGCCGTGGACACTCGGAAGGGTGGTGGTAGCACGGGCAAGACCGCGCGCAAACGGCAGAAGCGGGCCGAGAAGCAACGAAACGAAGAGAATTTGCGACGCGATGCGGCGGCCGCCGTGCGCGTGTATGCCGGTGGCGGGCTTGCAGGCCCGGGTGCCCGGAAGCGGAAGCGGAAGAGAGGCCGCGATGAAGGCGTGGATATGGACGTCATAGAAGAGGTCGCCGTTCCGAAGACCATCGAGGTCGAGGAAGGCGTGACCGTTGAAGAACTGGCATCCCGCATGGACGTGTCGGTGAACGATATCATCCTAGACCTGATGGACTTGGATGTATTGGCCACAAAAAACCAGACGCTCGGGATTGAATTGGTCCGCAAAATCGCCGAACCCAAGGGATTTGAAGTCCAATCGATCATTCCCGAAGAGGATCAAGTTCTGGCCGATGAGCCCGACGATCCGGATGACCTGCAGCCCCGCGCTCCGGTTATCACTGTCATGGGCCACGTCGACCACGGTAAGACATCGTTCCTTGATCGGGTCCGCGCGGCAAATGTGGCTGAAGGCGAAGCCGGCGGAATCACGCAGCACATTGCCGCGTACGACGTGCGGGTATCCGACAAGCGCGTTGTGTTTCTTGATACGCCTGGCCACGAAGCGTTCACCCAGATGCGGTCGCGTGGCGCGCAGGCAACCGACATTGTTGTGCTCGTGGTGGCCGCCGATGACGGGGTTATGCCGCAGACGATCGAGGCCATCGACCACGCCAAAGCGGCCGAAGTGCCCATCGTGGTCGCGATCAACAAAATCGACAAGCCCGATGCGCAGCCCGACCGGATCCGTCAGGAACTCACGCGGTTTGACCTGGTGGACGAGGCGTGGGGCGGCAAGACGATCATACGCAATATTTCGGCCAAGACCGGCGATGGGATCGAGGAACTTCTCGAATTGCTTGGTCTTCAGGCCGAGTTGCTGGAACTGAAAGCGAACCCGGATCGACGCGCGCGAGGCTTGATCATCGAGTCGGAGATCTCCCGCGGACAGGGTCCCGTCGCCTGGGTATTGGTCCAGAAGGGAACGCTCCGCGTCGGCGACATTTTCCTCGCTGGAGAGACGTTCGGTCGCGTGCGCTCCATTCACAATTCGCGCGGCGAATCGGTGACCGAAGCCGGTCCCGCCACGCCTGTCGTTGTTACCGGGTTCAGTGCGCCGCCCGACGCGGGGGACCACTTTGCAGCGGTCGAAGACGAGCGCGCCGCCCGCGCGATCGCCGAGAAGCGCGCCGATCTGGCCAAGCAGAAGCAAGGCCGTGCCGTGCGCCGCGTGACGCTCGAGGATTTCCACGAGCAGATGATGGCTGGCGAGAAGAACGTGTTGAATGTGCTTGTAAAGGCCGACGTGCAAGGATCGGTCGACGTGCTCGAATCGAGCCTCGTGAAAGTCGGCAACCAGGAGGTCGAGGTCAAACTCGTCCATACCGGAGTCGGCGGCATCAATGAATCCGACGTGCTGCTGGCCAGCGCCAGCGACGCGGTTATTATCGGATTCCACGTAGGGGCGAGTCCTCGCGCTCAGAAACTGGCCGAGCAGGAAGGTGTAGACATCCGTACGTACCGGGTGATTTATGAAGCCATCGAAGACGTGCGGCTGGCGCTCGAAGGTATGCTCGCACCCGAGTCCAAAGAAGTCATCACGGGTCACGTGGAGATTCGGCAGGTGTTCCGCTCTTCGTCGTTCGGAAACATCGCGGGATGCTATGTGCTCGACGGCGAAGTGCAGCGTGGTGGTCTCGCCCGGCTTCTGCGCGATGACACCATCGTGTATGCGGGGAAGATTGCGACCTTGCGCCGCGAAAAGGATGACGCGCGCACCGTGTCGAGCGGGTACGAGTGCGGAATCAAATTGGATTCCTACGAAGACATTAAACCCGGCGACATCATCGAGACATACCGCGTGGAATCGGTCGCCAAGACGCTGGCGTAAGGTCCTATGGGGTGACTATCGGCCTGCTCACGATCGACCTCATCATTCCCGGTTCCCGATCCCTGAAAGACAAACGACGGGTCGTAAAGAGCCTGAAAGAGCAGCTCCGCAGTCGATTCAATTCCTCGGTCGCCGAGGTCGAACCCAAAGACCACTGGAGCCGGGCCCGGCTCGCCGTTTGCGTGGTCGGCGACGACAGCCGCTTTGTGAATACCCAGCTGAATGAGATTGCACGTTTCGCCTGCAACAAGAGCGGAGCGGAAGTCGTGGACTACCACATCGAGATGATGTAATGGAAAAACCGAGACCCAAACGCGTGGGCGAGCAAGTTCGCCACGAAGTTGCCGCCCTGCTGATGAAAGGCGTGAAGGATCCGCGCATCGGCTTCGTATCTGTAACCGCTGTCAAAATGTCTCCGGACCTCCATTACGCCAATGTCTACGTCAGTCTCTTCGGCTCCGAAAGTGAAAAGAAGAGTTCGCTGATCGGACTGCAGCAATCCGCCGGGTGGATTCGCCGCGAGATCGGTAAGCGAATCCGCCTCCGAGTCACCCCCGAAATTCGTTTCTTTGAGGACTCTACCCTCGACGAAGTATATAAACTGGAAGAGCGATTCCGTGAAATCCATGAAGAGCGAGATCAGCAGGACAGCGATGCCGAAAACGGATAAGGACGAGGTGATAGAAGCGCTGTGCGCCGCTTCGCGCGTCCTCGTGACCAGCCATGTCAATCCGGACGGCGACGCGGTCGGTTCGGTCCTTGCCTTGGCGCAGCTTGCCCGGTCGCTTGGAGCCGATAACGTCGTCATGAGTCTTCACGATCCGGTTCCACGAGTTTACGATTGGCTGGCTGGAGTAGACGATATTCTGCCGCCGGACGAAGTGACCGGCACTTTCGACACGGTTCTCATCGCAGACGCCAACTCGTGCGAGCGAGTCGGCGCGGTTTGCTCGCTAATCAAGGGCGTATCCACTGTCGTTATTGTGGACCACCACCTCACCGAAGAGCGAAACGGCACCGTTCACCTCATCGATTCCACCTACGCTGCCACGGGCGAGATTGTCGTGGACCTCTACGATGCCGCAGGCGTGGAACTGGACTGTGCGGTGGCGGAATGCCTGTACGTCGCACTGTCGACGGATACCGGGAACTTCCGTTACGCCAACACGACCGCCCGTTCTCACCGCGCCGCTGCACGACTCATCGAGACTGGCATCAACGTTCGCGAAATCACGTCCCGCGTCATTGATACCATGACCATTGGCAAGTTTCGGCTCCTCCGCCGATTATTGGACCGCGCAGAGCTTGGTGATGGCGGCCGTATCGCGCACGGCTACATCCTCGAACGCGATTTGGCGGAAACGGGAGCGCTCGCGGAAGACGTGGACGGGCTCATCAACTACTTGCGCAATCTGGAAGGCGTGCAACTTGCCATACTGATTCGGGAGTCCGAGCCGGCGGTTACTAAAGTGAGCTTCCGGTCGCAGCCAACGATTAACGCTGCCGAGATCGCGCAACACTTTGGCGGCGGGGGGCACGCCATGGCCGCCGGCGCCTCATTGCCTTATCCCTTGCAGGAGGCAAAGACGGAGCTCTTCCGCTATCTGCGCGAAGCATTGAAAGTCGATTTGTGAACGGAATACTTCTAGTAGACAAGACCGCGGGCATGACTTCTCACGATGTGGTGGATCGGATTCGCCGGGCCGCGGGGATGCGACGAGTCGGCCACACCGGCACACTCGATCCTGCGGCCACTGGCCTGCTCATACTATGTCTCGGCAAAGCGACGCGCCTGTCCGAGTTCCTTACGGGTTTGGACAAGACCTACGAGGGCGCCATACTCCTCGGCACAACGACCGATTCCTACGACTTGGACGGGGAAATCGTCGAGGAGCGCGGTGTTCCCGCACTCGAGCTGGCTCAAGTGCAGGCCGCCTGCGATTCCTTTACCGGCGCGATCCTGCAAGTGCCGCCCATGGTCAGCGCCGTCAAAGTTGGCGGCGAACGGTTGTACAAACGCGCCCGCAAAGGCGAAGTCGTTGAGCGGGAACCGCGCCCCGTCACCGTTCGGGAATTCCGTATTCTCGATTTTCAGCCGCCCAGGGCCACATTCCGGTTGCAATGTACGCGCGGAACCTACGCGCGCAGCCTTTGCCACGACGTGGGGCAGGCACTTGGATGCGGAGCGTGCCTGGCAGATCTGCGGCGGACCGCCGTCGGCAAGTATCGGATTGAAGACGCGCTCGCGGTGGATGAGTTCACCTCGGCCGAGGTGGTGGCGTCGCGGCTCGTCCCCCTTGACGAAGCGCTCGATCTACCCGAGGTGCGCGTGCGCCGATCGGCCAGCAAAACCGTTGCGACTGGCGGCGCGCTCGACCCCCCCGATCTCGTCAAGGCCTGCCCCATCGACCATGGGTGGATTCAAGTCAAAGCGGAAGACGGCACGCTCCTCGCATTGGGACTGGTGGAATCCAACCTCGGAATAAGGAGAGTCCTGCCAAAGCGGGTCATGTGCGGGCGGTGATACACGTTGTCGAGAATATTCTCCGTGCCGAAATCGATTACTCGAATCTCGTTCTGACCATCGGGAGCTTCGACGGCGTTCATCGGGGGCATCGGGCCATCCTTCAGGAAGTCGTTGCACAGGCCAAAGCCTGTTCCGGTCTAAGTGCGGTGCTCACGTTGAAGCCCCATCCGCGCGAGTTCTTCTCACCCGACCATGCCCCAAGTCTTCTCACCCACGACAAGAAGAAGTGGCAGCTATTTGAGGAGGCCGGCATTGACGGTGTATTTGTGCTGCCTTTCGACGGCCACGTTGCAGCGCTAGAACCGGATGCCTTTGTGAGGGACATTCTCGTGGGCCGCTGCGCCGCCACCTCCGTGGTTGTGGGGCACGATTTTCGCTTCGGAAAAGGCGCCCGCGGCGATTTCGATTTCCT